>CAMORF010000055.1 GCA_946623485.1 uncultured Clostridia bacterium | reverse complement strand
GCATCCGCGGCGTCACTGGCTGTTTTCTGCGCTCCCTTTTTCAAGGAATCCACTGCATCCGCGGCATCGCTGGCTGTTTTCTGCGCTCCCTTTTTCAAGGAATCCACTGCATCCGCGGCGTCACTGGCTGTTTTCTGCGCTCCCTTTTTTAAGGAATCCACTGCATCCGCGGCATCGCTGGCTGTTTTCTGAGTTCCCTTTTTCAAGGAATCCACTGCATCCGCGGCATCGCTGGCTGTTATCTGCGCTCCCTTTTTCAAGGAATCCACTGCATCTGCGGCATCGCTGGCAGCCTTCTGAGCTTTCTTTTTCCAGGACTCCACAGCGTCGGTGACCGTCTTCTTTGCATTGTCTACGGTATCTCCAACAGTCCTGACAAGCCCGGAGGCTTGCTTCAGCAGGTCATCCAGCCATCCTCCGGCTTCCTCTTTTTCCTCTTTTTCTTCCTTCTCCTTGGATGCCTTCGTAGCTGCTGCCTCTACGCGATCGGTCTTCGCATACAAATGAGAGGCGTCTCCTGAAGTCTGGCTGCTTTCGGCACCTGCTGCCCCCTGGCAGACCAAAGCAGCCAAAAGCAAGGACATCATGAATCCCGTAATCCATTTTTTCTTCTGGTTTTTTCCTACCTTCATATTCTGTAGCTCCTTATTCCTTCAATTCCGCTGCTCCTTGTTCCTTCTGCTCTGCTGCTTCCTGTTCCTTCAGTTCCCGCTGTCCCTTGTTCCTTCTGCTCTGCCGCTTCCTGTTCCTTCAGTTCCCGCTGCTCCTTATTTCTTCAGGATCTGTACGATCTCTACGATCGGTTCCATAATCTTGGCGAGGTTTGAGATGGAACGATTGAGACTGTCAAAATCCACCTTATTAAAGTTATCGATTGCAACTGCGATGGCTTCCGAGTTTTCGTTTACGAGCTTGTCCGCATCCCTTGCCAATTCTGTAACCTCTGTCAGGGAGGTCTCAGCATGCTCCACAAGCACATCGACCGCGTCCATCGTTTCTTCTACACGATGTACCGTTTTCAGGAACATCGGAACCAGAAGGATAAACACAACCACCAGTACGCCCAACAATCCGCATTCCGCAACCGCAATCACCTTGGACAATTTAAGTCCCCGATCCTGCCGTTTGCGGATCTGGCTCAGGAGCTTTGTCTGTTCCCTGCTCGTCTCCTCCTTCCTGGCCTGATATTCCTTCTCCCGGTTAAGTGTATCATTTTCGTTCTCTTTGTTCATGTTTCCTCTCTTCTTTATATCTCTAAATACGATATCAGAGTTCTTTTCCGTAAACGATATCAGCGGCCTTTTCCGCAAACACTGTCAGCGGCCTTTTCCGCAAACACTGTCAAGCGTCCCTTTCCGTAGACACTGTCAGCGTTCTTTCCCAGACGTTTTTAGCTGCCGCGCCGGAACATTAAAACTGTTTCAGAATGACCATCTCCACATTCCGTCCATTGATGCTGACTTTGACATCATCCGCAAGATTCGAAACGACTGATTTCTCCAGCTCATCCCATGCCTCCGCAGCGCCTGCCATATTCTCATCCAGGTTATGCTTCACCATGTTCCGGTAAGAGTTGATCGACCAGGTAGCAACCGGATTCGTGCCATCCACATTCACGGGAACCGGCGCATTTACCCAATCCATGGGGTCAAAGAAAGTACGGATCTTCCCCATGATCCCCTTGGCCGCTTCATTTTTCCCGCTTTTGGATGCCGCAAGCAGTTTCTCCCTTTTATCATAATCCATCGGTGTTTCCACCTGAAGATGCAGCTCATAGGTACCGGTCCGGTCCTCGATCCAGAACCGCCCGGTTCTTTCCCCGGTAATCGAACGCATCATGCCAAGCATCTCTTCCGTCAGCAAACGTAGATGGAGCGCAGCCTTCGGTGCCAGCTTCTTGTACTCTGCCACTTTCTCTGCCTGGGAAAATGCCTCTTCCATTCCATATCCATCATTGGATATCGTGATTACATCCGTTTTCATAGCTTTCTCCTCTCTCAGGATCTATAAACAACAATTTACTGAAGCATTTTGCTCAGTTCATTTGTTTACAGCTCCTCACACACGATTTTCCGGGATTTGTTCCAGCCTCCCATCCGCAGATGATCTCAGCGCGGCAAAGATCACCCGCATTGCCTTCAGCGCTTCCCGGCCGCTGCACCTGCATGGTCTCGTACCCTGGATACATTCCACAAATTCATCGATGACACCCGAATGCTGATCCTTTCCTGTTCCAATGGTCTGGTCCGCGTTCGTAAGCATCCCCTCCGTGGATAGAAAATCTGTCTTGCCGTCGTCCGTTTCCAGGATCAGGGAATATTCCCGGTCGTCATAGCAGCGGATCGAACCCTTTGTCCCATGAAGTACAAATGAATTATATTCCTGCCCATAATCTGTCCAGCTTACGTGCATGGTTCCGGTCATCCCGCTGTCCATGGCATAGATGCACCAGGCATTGTCCTCCACGTCAATCAGGCCGCCTCCCGGATACCGCTTGTCCAGCGTTGCAGTACGTGCATAGACGCTGGTCACCGCCTCCCCGGTCAGGTAATGAATCAGGTCTGTCTTGTGGATTCCAAGATCCGCCAACGCTCCCATACCCGCTGCCGATTTCCTGAAAAACCAGGTATCCTCGGTTCCGGTCCAGCGCTCCGGCCCCGAATGCCCGAACTTTGTCTCAAAGGATATGATCCTTCCGATCGCCCCCTGTTCCACCAGTTCCCTGGCTTTCACATGCGCGGAGGAAAACCGCTGGTTTTGAGCGATCATCAGAAGCTTGCCTGCTTTCTCCGCCTCCCGGACCATGGCCTCGCAATTTTCGATGGTAACATCCATCGGCTTTTCACATAATACATGTTTTCCCGCACGGAGCGCAAGGATGCTGTCATGGGCATGGGCGGTGTTCGCCGTACAGACACTGACCGCGTCCAGGTCCATAGACACCAGTTCCTCCACGCTGCCGCAGACCCGGCCACCGTAACGCTCCGCCACCGCTTCCGCCTTTGCCCTTGTCCTGTTATAAATCGCAGCAATCTCGACATCCGCGCGGCCTGCATACTCCGGAAGATGCCTGCGCACCGAGATCGCCCCGCAGCCAATCACACCAATTCTCAGCTTTCTTTTCTCCATCATGTCCGCTCCTTGTCTGTCTTCTATATCTGTCTTTTATTTTATATATATCCTACCATCCTCAAGCCTGTTCTGACAAGTCACTCTCTGCCCGCAGGGTATCATCTGCAGGCTTGAGACAAAGCCCCGGGACAAAGCAAGCCGGGACAATGCGACCCGGCACAACGCAAGCCGGCACAATGCGACCCGGCACAACGCGCTGAATTTTTAGCTTGACAAGCCTTCGTTCCCGGGCTTATGATACTTTAAACCGTTGAAGAAGCGTGAGTACGGAATCATTTCTTACTACAGAGAGCTGCCGGCTGGTGCGAGGCAGTGTAAGGCGTTTCCCGAATGGGCTTCTGAGGGCAAGCGGAAAGGGACAGATTCATTTCCCTGAGTATGGGTCAGATTCACATCCCCGAGTATGCGAGACGGAGAAGGCGTCTCCGTGATCAACAGCCGGCGTATGATGGTACGCATGAGTGGGCATGATTATCATGCCAAGCCGGGTGGCACCGCAGGATAGAACATTCAGCCGATCGAACGTTCCAGCCCTGTCCCAGCAGAATCACTGGGACAGGGCTGTTTTTTTGCTGAATGCCTGTCCCGCAAGCACTTAGGACCTGTCGCAAAATATCTTGTACATCTTGCGGCAGCCCCTTAGACCCGAAAGGAGTAATGCCATGAGTAACACGACCAAAATCCCTTACAAGATCTACCTGGAAGAGAATGAGATGCCGACCTCCTGGTATAATGTCCGGGCAGACATGAAAAACAAGCCCGCGCCGCTTCTGAACCCGGCCACAAAAGAGCCGCTGAAGGCAGAAGAACTGACACCGATTTTCTGCGAAGAGCTGGTAGCGCAGGAGCTGGACAATGAACATGCCCGGATAGAGATCCCCCAGGAAATCAGGGACTTCTACCGGATGTACCGTCCCTCGCCCCTGGTCCGCGCGTACTGTCTGGAGGAAAAGCTCCAGACACCCGCGAAGATCTATTACAAGTTCGAGGGGAACAATACCAGCGGCTCCCACAAGCTGAATTCCGCCATCGCCCAGGCATATTACGCGAAAAAGCAGGGGCTGAAGGGCGTAACGACAGAAACGGGCGCCGGTCAGTGGGGAACCGCCCTTTCCATGGCGTGCTCGTATTTCGGCCTCGACTGCAAGGTCTACATGGTTAAAGTCTCCTACGAGCAGAAGCCCTTCCGCCGGGAAGTCATGCGGACATACGGCGCCTCCGTGACGCCCTCCCCGTCCGATACGACACAGGTCGGCAGGGCGATCCTCAAGGAGCATCCGGGAACAACCGGAAGCCTGGGATGCGCGATCTCCGAGGCAGTAGAGGCTGCGACGCAGAACGAAGGTTACCGTTATGTGCTTGGAAGCGTGCTGAATCTTGTCCTGCTCCATCAGTCCGTCATCGGCCTGGAAACCAAAGCCGCCCTGGATAAATATGGGATCAAGCCGGATATGATTATCGGATGCGCAGGAGGAGGTTCCAACCTCGGCGGCCTGATTGCCCCGTTTATGGGCGAAAAGCTCCGCGGTGAAGCCGACTACCGGCTCATCGCGGTTGAGCCCGCATCCTGCCCAAGCTTTACCCGCGGAACCTACGCCTATGACTTCTGCGATACCGGCATGATCTGCCCGCTGGCGAAGATGTACACCCTCGGCTCTTCCTTCATCCCCGCGCCAAACCACGCAGGCGGCCTCCGCTATCACGGCATGAGCCCCGTACTGTCTCAGCTGTATGACGACGGACTGCTGGAAGCAAGGTCAGTCAGACAGACAGACGTGTTTGAGGCAGCAGAGACATTTGCCAGGATCGAAGGAATCCTTCCTGCCCCCGAAAGCGCGCACGCGATCTGCGCCGCGATCGATGAAGCTAAGAAATGCAAAGAAACCGGCGAGGAAAAGACAATTGTATTCGGCCTCACCGGCACCGGATATTTCGACATGGTAGCTTATGAGAAGTTCCATGACCACCAGATGGAAAACTACATTCCTACCGATGCCGAGATCGCCGAGAGCCTGGCAAAGCTCCCGAAGATGGAATAACACATGTGACACTATGCAAAAGGGCTCCGTACAGATTCCTGCACGGAGCCCTTTTTTCCTTTGCTTTTCTTATTTCTATCCGGATTGCACCACTTCCCGCCGGCGCTCGTCACTTCAGGCAGATCCCCAGCATGGTGATGTCATCAAACTGATCTGCCTCGCCGACAAACGCACGGATGTCCTCCCGCACAGCAGGCAAGGTCTCCGCGACCGGCCTGTCCTTGACCGTATTCAGCATCGCCACCAGGCGCTCCGTGCCATACGGGTCATAGTTGTCATTCATCGCCTCCGTAATCCCGTCTGTGTACATAAACAGCTTGTCTCCGGCCTTCAGCGAAATCTCATAATCCAGGAAAACCGTCTCCTCCAATGCTGCCAACGCCAGGGTATGCCTGTCCCGAAACAGCTTATATTCCCCTCCCGCGCGCTGCAGCACCGGATACTCGTGCCCCGCATTGGCGCATTTCATAATCCCCGTGTTCAAATCCAGGATTCCGATCCACGCCGTCACAAACATCTGCGCATCATTGCCTTCATACAAGGCAATGTTTGCCCTGTGGAAAATCTCAGAAGGCGCATACCCACGCTCCGCGAGGGTTCGGATGTACGTCCTGCTGCGCATCATAAAGAGCGCTGCGGGAATGCCCTTCCCGGAAACATCGGCAACTACAAGTGCAACCGTATGCTCGTCAATCCGGAAGAAATCGTAGAAATCCCCGCCGACCTCTTTGGCCGGATCCATGGTAGCATAGACCTCAATCCTGTCATTGAAGATATTAAAATCCTTCGGAAGCGACGATTCCTGAATCGTATGCGCAAACTCAAGCTCCTGTTCGATCCGCTTTTCTGCCGCAGCAATATACCCCTTCAGCGCATCCACCGTCTGATTGATGTTATCAGACAGGAACGCGAATTCATAGGAGCTGCGCACGGACACTACCTCATTCAGATCACCGCTTGTAATCCTGGCCAGAGACGCATTGACCCTATCCAGGTCTTGGATCACGACGCGCTGCACCAGCAGGGAGCTGAACATGAAGATTACCGTAAAGAGCAGGATGTCTGCCAGAATCGACTCATACCCATACTCATCACGGCTCTTGTATACCTCCTTCTGGGGAATCGTCAGCAGCAGAGTAAGTCTATCGCTCATTTTCTCTGTATAGCACAGGGACTTCTCTCCGAAGATCACTGCCTCGTAATACGGATCCTTTCCCAGGTGTTTCGCATTCTGCTTCAGTTCCGCCCGGGAAAGCGTCGTCCCTTTGTGGCTTCCCAGCCGGATGATTCCCGTGCTGGAAGAGAACAGGTCAAAGGATCCCTCTGCTCCCACATGAAAGAATGACATGGCATCATCCAGCCCGGACAGCTGCAGCTCCCGCGATACATGGTTCATATCCACAACAATCTGAACCATCCCATCCCCGCATGCCGATGCGGCGGCCACGTATACATCCGTAGGCATCACGACTTTTGTTTTCACGCTGCCGTCCAGAACTTCCGATAACAGGGACGCATAAACCGGCACTTTCCCGGCAGAAGCGATTGCCTTGCCATCCCGGCCTACAATGGTGACAGCCTTCAGGTCATATTCCCGGCAAAGCCGCTTCAGGAACGCCTCATCCACAACTTCGGACGCTCCTTCGATGGACCCGTCATCCCTGGCTTCCAGCCTGCCATCTGCGCCTTCTGACGCTCCATCTATAGACCCGTCGTCCATGGCTTCCGCCCCGCCTGCACCTTCTATCCTGGCAGCGATCTCCTCCGCCTGCATGGCACTGTTATTCTGCACAAGTTCCTTGATTCCACTCCAGCTCTCAGACAATGTCTGAAAGGTCTGACTGATGTCACCCGCTGTGGTGGAAAGCAGCTCCCGTGCGCTCTGAACCGATGCCTGGGTTTGCATGACATAGGTAAATGAATAGCTGCTGATCAGGATGACCGCTGTAACGACAAACAGCCAAAACTGGATTTTCTGAGAGACGGAAATCTTGTCCTTCTCAATCGCGCGCCGCTTCGATCCCTCCCTTGAGAACTTCTCCAGCACCGTCTCCCTGGACATCACCCGGATCACAGCGGATGAAATCCCCAGCCCCAACCCCGTAAAGATAATCATTCCCGGCGCACAGTTCCGGACCACATAATACGCCATGGTCATATCATCATGATGCGTGATAAACACCACGTACATATGAAAGACCTCTGCCACAGCGCCCGTAAAAAACGCATATATCAGAGACGGTTTTTTCCGCATAAAAGCCCCGTGGTGCAAGGCTGCTGCCAGAAAGCCTGCAAGGCATGTCGAGATGCTGCAGGCAATCCGCGTATAACTCCCTATGCCAAAATATGTCCCCGCGATATAACGTTCTATGCCCCCGATAAGGCCTGCGATGATGCCGGAGACCGGGGAAAAGAACAGCCCCGCCGCGAGCGGTCCGATGTCACGGACATTTAACATCATATGACCATAATCCACACCAACATGCGTGGAAATAATCGCGAACCCCCCGTAGATCAGGCCGATCAGTATTGTAACCGGAGCTGTCCTCTCCCGCTGGCCATAAGCTTTCCAAAGCAATGTCGTTGCCAGAATATAAAGGAACGTAGCCGCCGACATTTTCAAAATCATTGCAAGCATCTCAGAGCTCCTCCCGCTCAGCTCTTCTTAATGGCAGAATCATCACCAGAATCATCTTACGTATTCAGCAGTCCTTTCATCTTCAGCTTATTCTGATACATGCGTGCATCCGCCTCTGCAAGAACATCCTCCGCACTCTGGTGTCTGCGTGGATCAAAGCTGACAACAGCTCTGGCGGCAGACGGAACCTCCCATGGCTCGGTTTTTTCCCGCTTCCTTTTTTCCAGCCAGCTGTCCGCATACATCAGGCAGCCATCGGCTGCTTCCACGCGTGCCCTCCCCTCAAGCAGCACAACAAATTCATCGCCGCCGATCCGGTAGATCTCGTTGCCGGAGAAACTGTCCCGGATCATCTCAACCAGGCTGAGCAGATATCTATCCCCCTGCTTATGCCCATAGGTATCATTGATGTGCTTCAGGTTGTTCGCATCAAACATCGCGAAACCGAAAACAGCCGTTCCTTCCCGGATTCTCCGGTTCAGCGCCTCCTTCTCCTCAAGAAATGACGTGTTGTTCCGGATCCCTGTCAGACCGTCCAGGTGCGCCAGGTCATCCATATTATCCAGGACCGGATGCATCATCTTCTTTTCGATCAGAAGCGCAAAAAGTATGACGACGACCAGTATGATGATTGCAGAAAGGATAATACTGCGGACCAGGCTCACCGCCTCCCGTTCCACATCCTCTGTATTGGCTGTGACAACAAGCCTCATGTCATTGATCAGGCTTTTAAAAGTCATCTCCTTCTTCTGGCCCTGGTATTCATATGAAATCAATTTTCCATGGGTAGACGTATCGGCCAGAGCAGCATCCACCTCAGGCACGTCATCTTCATCCTCGGTCAGAAGAACACCATACCCGATCTTCGGATGATAGTAAACCTTTCCCCGGTCACTGGTCAGATACGCGTATCCATGCTCGTAGATGGATACCGCCCTGACAGGCTCCGCCAATACTTCGAAATCCACATCAACGCAAACAACACCCACCAGTTCTTCCCCAAAAAAGATCGGAACCGCATAGGAGAAAATATAACCGTCCGTATAAGCACATTTCCTGATGGGAATCCACACAGGATGCCCGGCAGCCTTCGCCGCCTCATACCAGTTTCCTTCCCCTTCCTGATCATCCGGTTTCCCCATGGAGCCATCCTCTTCCATCCGGGAAAATGTTTCTGCTTCCATATTCTTCCTGACAGCAAACCCGCTGATCAGGGCGTCATAAGGCTGCTCAAAGCAGATGTAGTATCCGACAGCCCCCTTAATGTTTTCAGCCGTGCTCTGGAAAAGCTCGTGGATCTCATCTACCAGGCTTTTTGCGATGACCTCTTCATCCAGCTGCTCATTAGACGACACAACCCTGGCCCCGACATAAGCGCCAACCGTATCGACCGCGTCCCTGATCTTCAGCAGCGTCAGGTCCATCTCATTGGCCTTCGACTCCGTGGTAAGATTCATGATGGTCACAACATCCCGTTTCGTCTTATTCCACAGCGTCACAATCCCAAACGCGCCAACGACAGCGATCGACAATAATACCGCAGCAAAAACAAGAATGGCATACCATCTATGAACTGTTTCCTTCTTCATCATACAACAGCAGCCTCCTCACCGGCAAAGAAATCCTTTCTGTTTGCTCCCTTTGGTATGAATAAGATCATAAGCATAGTTGATTTATCAGTGCGTAACTTTTCCAAGATATATTTTCTTTCCGGAAGGGATCTCCAGATAGCACTTTATCGCGTTTCCCTTCCTTTTGTCAAAATGATCCATCCCCTCCTGTATCAATTGATATCCATTCCGGTTCGTCTTCTTGTTTCAATTTTCCGGCAGATCTGGTTCTTCCCTGAGGCTTTT
>CAMORF010000054.1 GCA_946623485.1 uncultured Clostridia bacterium | reverse complement strand
CGAATCCCAGCCGCTTCGGACTTTGGATCGCCTGTGCGCCGGCATTGGACGTCATGATCAGAATCGTATTTTTGAAATCAACCTTCCTCCCGTGGGAATCGGTGATATGCCCCTCGTCAAGCACCTGGAGCAGGATATTGAACACGTCCGGATGTGCCTTTTCAATCTCGTCAAATAAGATCACGCTGTAGGGATGCCGCCGGACCTGCTCTGAAAGCTGTCCCCCTTCGTCATATCCCACATAGCCGGGCGGAGAACCTACCAGCCTGGAAACATTGAACTTCTCCATGTATTCCGACATGTCAACGCGGATCATGGATTCCTCTGAACCGAATACAATATCTGCAAGAGCCTTGGAAAGCTCGGTTTTACCGACGCCTGTCGGCCCTAGGAAGAGAAATGAGCCTATGGGCCGCGCCGGATCTTTGAGCCCTGCGCGTCCTCTCCGGATCGCCCTGGCAACCGCGCTGACCGCCTCGTCCTGTCCGATGATCCGCTCATGGAGCGTCTTTTCCAGACGCATGAGCTTTCGTCCTTCATCCATGGTCAGCTTCTGGACCGGGATCTTGGTCCAGTCGGAAACGGTGCGTGCCATATCCTCCGCCGTCACCTTCCGGCGCTCTTCATTTTCTTTTTTTCTCGCCCGCTCCCTGCGCCTTTCAAGCCGCTCTGTAATCTGCCCCATCTTCTCATGGATCTCATGCGCATCCTCAAAACGGCCCTCCGTCAATGCATTTTCCAGATCCTTCGTCAATGTCTGGAGCTCCTCCTCCATCTTCAGCGCCTGCGTGTCTGATTGATAATATCCCAGCTGGCGCCTGGAGCATGCCTCATCCATCAAGTCGATCGCCTTATCCGGCAGAAAACGGTCGGAAATGTACCGCATGGACAGGCGCACCGCTTCCCTGATTGCCTCATCCTGGATCTTCACGCCATGGTGTTTCTCATAAGCCTCCCTCAAGCCTTCCAGGATCTGTATGCTTTCTTCCTCCCCTGGTTCTTCCACCAGGATCGGCTGGAAGCGCCTTGCGAGGGCTGCGTCCTTTTCCACATGCTTCCGGTACTCATCAACCGTCGTGGCGCCGATCACCTGGATCTCCCCCCGCGACAGCATCGGCTTCATGATGTTGGCAGCATCCAGAGCGCCTTCCGAGCCGCCTGCCCCGATGATGGTATGCAGCTCATCGATAAACAGCAGCACATTGTCCGCGCCTGCTGCCTCATTGAGCACATTTTTAATCCGCTCTTCAAAATCGCCCCGGAATCTGGAACCCGCAACCATCGCTGCCATGTCCAGGGCTACGACACGTTTGTCCCGGAGCGGTGCCGGGACCGTCCCTTCCACGATCTTCCGGGCAAGCCCTTCCACGATCGCGGTTTTCCCTACACCAGGTTCGCCGATCAGGCAGGGGTTGTTTTTTGTCCTGCGGCACAGGATCTGGCAGATCCGGTCCGTTTCCGTCACGCGTCCGATAATCGGATCAATCTTCCCATCGCGCACTTCATCCGTCATGTCCCTGGAAAACTGATCCAGCGTCGGCGTCACGCTCTGGTAGGAGCCTCCTGCCGGCTGCATGACCATCTGAAGGAACTCCTGCAGCTGTTCGTCGGAAACCCCGATGATGTCCAGAATCTTGGTATACATCGCCTGGAAATCCACATTTAGCGTATGGAGTAGTTTTGCAGCATTGCAGTCCGTATCCCGCATCAGCGCCAGGAGGATATGCTCCGTCCCGACATCACGGGAGAAGAAATAGGATGCCTGCTCTCCCGCCAGGCGGAGCGCAAGCTCCGAGCGGGGCGTCAGGTTTTTGGGCAGTACATATTCCTCCGGGAGCGCAGCCGACGCTTCGCTTGCCGCCCTCTCGCCTCCCGGTGTTATGCTTTCCGGTGTTTTGCCTTCCTGCATTCTGCTCTCCGGATTTTTATCTTCCTGCCTTTTGCTTTCCGGCACAGCACTTTCCGATATCCTGTCCGGTTGTTCTGCTTTTTGTTTTCTGCCCTTTTTTCCTTCTTCTAAAGGTCTTCCATTCGTTTTGCCGGCCTGCTTTGTCCCGCGGGAAATGAAGTCCTTCTCCGGCTCAATCAGTTCCCTGATCAGGCTGTCCAGCGTATCCGCATCCACCTGATATGCGCGCAGCACCACATGGGCCGTGCCCTCCTTTTCCTGGCTCAGGCCATAAAGCAGGTGCTCCGTCCCGATCATTGGGCTGCCCGATTTTTTCGCATACTGTACCGCACAGCTGATGGCCCGCTGCGCGGCAGCTGTATATTGATCTCTTAGTTCCATCACGTCTCAGCCTTACAGATCAATCAGATCAATCTTCACATTCTTCCCGTCCGCGGCGTTTTGCGCATTACCGTTTCCGGCGTTTTCAGCTTCCTGTCTTGCCCTGAGCGCCTTTGCCTCCTGCAGGGCATGCTCCTGTGCCTGGCGGGCCGCTTCCTGCTCCCGCTCGATGCGCTGTGCCTCCTGCGCCTGGCGCTGCGCTTCCTCCGAGCGTGCCCGTGCTGCCCTGCGCGCCTCCTGTTCCCGCTTTGCCTGTGCCGCGGCAGCTTTCTTCATCGCCCTTGCTTCCGCCTTATTCACGCGGGAAAGATCCTTGGTGACATCCTTTGGAACCTCCTGCGAATGCCCAGAGGCTCCGGCTTGATAGCGCCTTGTCTCATCGGAAACCGGCTCACCCGGGGTTCTTGCGCCAGCCTGCGTGCCCTGGCCTCTTGAAGACTGCTGCCTTCCTGCCTGCGCACCCTGGCCTCTTGAAAGCTGCTGCCTCCCTGCCGGATGATTCTGCGGCTGCACCGGCGTGCCGACCTGCGGGGTGGTCCAGCTGGATGCAGGTACTGCCGGTTCATCCTCCCAGCCGTCATCCTCATACCCATCCTTCCGGACTTTTTTCTTCCGCTTCTTACCGCCGCGGTCCGTCTCATCCTCGTTCCATTCACCCCAGCCATCTTCACCGACCTGGCTGCCGGCATCACGGTAAGGATCTCCCTGCTTGTAAAACGCAAGTTCCTGCGCCATGTCCCGCCTGCGGAGCAGCTGGCTGATCACAATAAACAGAAATACAATGGATACCGCAATCAGCCCGTACAGGACATAGGTAAGCACACTGATATGGCTTCTTTGCTCCGTAATCGTCTTCTGCAGCTTCTCAATCGTATTCTCCGCGTCCTGAAGAGAATTGCGGTCCACCTTTACAAAACGCGAGTCTTCCGTCTCCACAACGCTCTTCACGACCTCCGTATCAATCGTGACCGCCGCCGAGCTCTCATTCGCGGCAATCGCTTCCGCAGGATCCACATCCCCCCGGGCTGTAGTCACATTCAGGATATACTCAATCGCGTTTCCGCTCTCGCTGGTGACCGTGATCACAACCTTGCCGGTTCCATCCGCAGCCAGTTCCGTTCCCGTAACAGAATTGATCACCGCGCTCGGATTCGTCGTATGCGGCTCCAGTTCCAGAGCCGTCGTTCCAGCCGGCACAACAACCGAATACTCCCAGGTATCATACACAAAATCCGGGGTGACGGTCACGCCCTCCGTACGAATCCCGAGGCTCGCCAGGGAATTATCATCTGATGCCAGTACTGCCTGGGAAAATGAGACCGCCATGGCCAGCATCAATACAATTGTCACAAGGAGCCGTCTGCACCTTCCGTTCATTTCTCTGAAACCCTCCTGTATAAAAATACAGCTTTCTATGTTTATGTGATAGAAGCTGTTGGCTGTTATGCCGGAACGCATGGCAAGCCAAACCCTCTATCTTATGATTGCAATGTCACTGCGGGAATATTTCCCCTCAAAATCCACCCAGCCTGCCGCCTCATAAGCCTTTGCGCGGGCCTCCTCCAGGTCATGGCCCAGCGCGGTAATGCCAAGCACACGGCCGCCGTTTGTCACAATCTCGCCGTCCTTGTTTGCGGTTCCTGCATGAAAGCAGAAACGATCCTGTTTCCCGGAAAATGCATCCAGCCCGTGAATGACTTTCCCTTTTTCATAAGCTACCGGATATCCTTCCGACGCGAGAACTACACACACGCAGGGATCCTTGCAAAACGTAAGGTCAATCCGGTCCAGCGTTCCGTCAATGCACGCTTCGAGGACATCGATGAGGTCGTTTTCCATCCGTGGAAGCACTACCTGCGCCTCCGGGTCGCCAAACCGGCAGTTATACTCGAGCACCTTCGGCCCGTCCTCCGTAAGCATCAGCCCGAAGAAGATGACGCCCTTGAACTCCCTGCCTTCCGCCTTCATCGCATCCACCGTAGGCTGAAAGATCTTCTCCTGGCAGTACCGGCGGATCTCCTCCGTATAGTAAGGATTCGGGGAGATGTTCCCCATCCCGCCTGTGTTCAGGCCGGTATCCCCGTCACCGGCGCGTTTATAATCCTGCGCCGAGGACATTTCCAGAATATGGGTACCGTCCACAAAGCTCAGTACCGAGACTTCCTTCCCCGTCAGGAATTCTTCGATGACCATCTCATCCCCGGCCTGGCCAAACTTCTTCCGGCCCATGATGGTCTCAGCGCCGTCCAGGGCAGCCTCCAGATTCTCGCAGATCAGGACACCCTTCCCCAGTGCAAGCCCGCTGGCCTTCAGCACGACAGGGAACCTGGCCTCCTTTTTCAGCCATTCCTTAGCAGCCGCAAGGTCGGTGAAGGTTTCAAACGCAGCCGTCGGGATCTTATACTTCTTCATCAGCTCCTTGGAAAACGCCTTGCTTCCTTCCAGGATCGCCGCGTTTTTTCTCGGGCCGAACACACGGAGCCCGCGCTGCTCAAAGACATCGACAATCCCGCCCACGAGCGGATCATCCATGCCGATGATGGTCAGGCCGATCCCATGCTCCGCGGCAAAGTCTGCCAGCTCCTCAAATTGGTCCGGCTGAAGCGGTACCGTTTCCGCGATCTGGGCGATCCCGGCATTGCCCGGCGCGCAATAGATCTTCTCAACGCGGGGGCTCTTTGCGCATTTCCATGCAAGTACATGCTCTCTTCCGCCGCTCCCGACGATCAATATCTTCATAGGATCTTCACCTTTCTTCCTTCTACCACGACACGCCCGCGGGCGATCAGGTCAATCGCCTGCGGAAGGATCTTCCACTCAGCTTCCTGCATGATCCGCAGCTGCAGGGTTTTGGGTGTGTCATCCGGCAGCACCTCAACCGCTTTCTGCAGAAGGATCGGCCCGGTATCGGTCCCGCAATCTACAAAATGTACCGTCGCGCCTGAGATCCGGACGCCTCGTTCCAGCGCTGCTTCATGTACCTTCAGCCCATAATAGCCCTTCCCGCAAAAGGAAGGGATGAGGGACGGATGAATATTCAGGATCCGGTTCTCATAGGCTTTCACCATCTCCTCCGGGATCGTGCACAAAAATCCTGCCAGCACGACCAGGTCCGCGCCGGACTCCTGCACCGCCCCAAGGAGAGCTTTATGGAAATGAGCGCGGCTGGGATAATCCGAAGGGCTGATCACGCGTTCTTCAATCCCTGCCCTGCGGGCACGCTCCAGCGCATACACCCCGCGGTTATTCGATATCACGAGGCAAATCCTGGCATCTGCTATGGTTTTATCCGCTATGGCGTCGATGATTGCCTGGAGATTCGTTCCCCCGCCCGACACCAGCACCGCAATCTTCAGCATCTCTTCCTCCGTACCCTTTTCACATAACCCGGCTCTAAGGAGCTGATCAGAACTTAGGATCTGTTACAAAATAACTTGTACATCTTGCTTGTCTTTTCATCCGATAGCACAGCTCAAAAATCAATCACATAGCCCGCTATGCTCATGATTTTTGAGCTGCACTCTCGAATGAAAATCCTGCGCAATCTGCACAATTTATTTTGTAACAGCTCCTTAAGAATATTGCGCTGGATTTTTCTTCGAGTCCACAGGTCAAGGAGAGGGCGCATAGCGGACTATGTAACCGAACCTTGACCTGTGGACTCGGAGAAAAAGGCAGGCAAGACCATAAGTTATTTCTGAACAGCTCCTAAGCGGTTACACGATTTCCGCGCACCTGTCACCACTTTGGACCATGCCGATCACATAGGCCTTCTCGCCGGCGCTTTCCACCGCCCTGACCGCCTGGTCTGCTTCCTCCGGCGCAAGCGCCATAACCATGCCGATCCCCATATTATAGGTGTTGAACATCATATGTTCTTCGATGCCGCCCCGGGCCTGAAGCATCCGGAAGATCTGCGGCACCGGGAAGCTGTCCTTCCGGATCACTGCCTTTACGCCCTCCGGAAGCATGCGCGGGACATTCTCATAAAAACCGCCGCCTGTGATATGGCTGCAGCCCTTGATGTCCACGCCCGCTTTCCTCACAGCGCCAAGCGCCTTGACATAGATCTTCGTCGGACGCAGCAGCGCCTCCCCAAGCGTCTCGCCCAGACCCTCATGATAAGCGGACAGGCTCTTCTCATCCATCGGGAAAACCTTGCGCACCAGGGAATATCCGTTGCTGTGGACGCCGCTTGACGCAATGCCCACCAGGACATCTCCTGCCCGGACATGTTCCCCTGTAATCATATTCTTCCGATCTGCCACTCCGACTGCAAACCCGGCGAGATCATACTCCTCCTCCGGGTAAAACCCGGGCATCTCCGCCGTCTCGCCGCCGATCAGCGCGGCACCCGCCTGGACGCAGCCTTCCGAAACGCCCTTTACAATCTGGGCGATCTTCCGGGGATCATTTTTCCCGCAGGCAATGTAATCGAGGAAAAACAACGGCTCTCCGCCCGCGCAGGCAATGTCATTGACGCACATGGCAACGCAATCGATTCCCACCGTATCATGCCGGTCCATCAAAAATGCCAGCTTCAGCTTTGTCCCGACGCCATCCGTCCCGGATACCAGCGTCGGCTCCTCCATCTCCCGAAACGCATTCATGGAAAACGCGCCGGAAAAGCCGCCGATATCAGACAGCACCTCCGGCCGTTTCGTGCGCTCAATAAACTGCTTCATAAGGCGCACGGACTCATATCCGGCCTCAATATCAACGCCTGCCTGTCTGTAATCCATATTTTCTTCCCTTATCTTTATAAAATCCCTCTGCTGCTGAAGTTGCCGCAAGTCTGCCACTGATGCTGCCGGCGCTTCCGTATGTCTGCCGCTTCTGCTGCACAGCGCTTTCGCATATCTGTCGCTTCTGCTGCACGGCACTTTCTCATATCTGTCGCTTCTGCTGCACAGCGCTTTCGCATGTCTGCCGGCGCTTCCGTATGTCTGTCAATGCTGCTCCTGAAGCTTCCGGTCCTTCTCCTGCACCGCCTCACACATCTTACGGCTGTATTCCTTCAGCTTCTCCCTGAGAGAGGCATCCTCCATCGCAAGCATGCGCACTGCCAGAAGACCTGCGTTTTTGCCGCCGTTGATGGCAACGGTCGCCACCGGGATTCCGGGCGGCATCTGGAGAATCGAATACAGGGCATCCTTCCCGCCAAGGCTCTGAGACCAGATCGGCACGCCGATCACCGGCAGCGGAAACAGCGCCGCGCACATGCCCGGCAGATGCGCCGCCATCCCGGCCCCCGCAATGATGACCTTCAGTCCTCTGTTCTCAGCATTTTTCGCATACGCAAAGAAAATATCCGGTTCCCTGTGCGCGGATATCACCCTCATCTCTGATTCGATCCCAAACTCATCCAGAATGTCCCTGGCCTTCCCCATGACATCCAGGTCAGAATCCGATCCCATCACAATTCCTACCTGCGGCATCCTGATTCCCTCCGCCTATATGCTCATAAGTTATTTCTGAACAGCACCTAAACGAATGTTTCACTTTTCGTTTCTATCCGGCTGACAGATACAATCTACAATCTGCCTGGTGTACCGTCTCATCGTTTCCTGCATGATTCTAACCGCGTCGCCAGACAGTGTCAACAAAAGTCTGCATACGCTGTGAATCGTTACTGCATCTCATCCAGCGCCTTGTTCAGCGCCTCGGTCCCCGGAAGCACAAAGCGCCCGTCCCGGATGATCTCCGCGCGGTACCCGTTCTTCCCAAGCACCTCAATCAAGCCCAGCTCTTCATACGGAATCGTGATATCCGTATGGCACTGGAAATATGCTTTCGCCGGGTCTTCTTTGCGGCACGCTGAGATTTCATTCTCTTTCGCAATGATTTCCTTGCCGTCCGGATTATACAGATGGTTATCCTCTTCCCAGGAATAACAGGTATCGCCCACGGCAAAATGCGGTCCTGTCTTTTCCGCGATCAGGATCGGGAGCTTCTGCGCAATCCCGAACCGGCGCGCCATCACATACGCGGTTGTGTTTGTCCCGATGGCAAATTCCCCCATGGGAAGCGAATCATGATGGAACAGGATATTTTCCCGGATGTAATCATCATTTTCCCGCTTTGTGGCAAAGTTTGCGCATGTATAGTGCGTGATCATTCC
Source organism: uncultured Clostridia bacterium (assembly GCA_946623485.1). GTDB lineage: Bacteria > Bacillota > Clostridia > Lachnospirales > Lachnospiraceae > Porcincola. The sequence continues at coordinate 1,275 of CAMORF010000054.1, read as the reverse complement.
ATCCTGGAAGGAAAGCTCCAGATCCCGGAAATTCAGCCCGTTCAGGTAGACCTGCGACACGTGCAATACGCCATTCGTCCCCTTCAGCACCGGGGATGTGAATACCTCCCCGACAGGGATATTGACGTCTGCCGTGCAGTTTTCAAAGATCGTCTCCCGCTCCGGATTCTCCAACGCGTGGAATTGCACCGTAAGGTCTGTGTGATTGCCTCCCTTTCCAAGAATATGCGCGCAGGTTCCCCGGTTGAGCGCATCGATGATCTTGTCCTGGATCCGGGAATATGTCCCATTGTCAAGCGTATTCACCCGGACTGTTTCACGGAAGATTTCTTCGAAACGCTCCCGGTCGATCTCCGGCGTCGGGAAGGAAATGATCGTGAAGCTGCGTTCTTTTCCGATAATGTATTCCTGCTTAATCCTGCTCATGCGGTTCCTAAGCTTCACATTGAGCGTGCGCTGCGCTGTATCATAAGCCCATGCCTCAGGCTTGCTTTCCGGTTCAAAAGGCTTCTCGCCAAACAGCTCCATGACAGCAGGCCCGCCATGCGCATTTGCCAGCTCCTTCAGCTGCTCATACGTGTTCTGCGCTACCTCTGTCTTTCTCTGCGCATACTTTGCGTCCAGCATCAGTGCCGCATCCTCTTTGTGATCATAGTCATACTGAGGATTCGGAACCGCGCCGGAAAACCCATTCCGCTCAGCCCCCTGGGTCGTCAGTGCGCTGACGCTGCTGCGGAATATGGTCGGGCGCAGCCCCATCTTCGCGAAATTCTCCACCGCTTTCCTGACAATCCGCTCCACCCCTGCTATATAGTGCAGATTCACGGTGCGTTTTTTCTCCAGCGGCTTTCTGGCCAGCACAAATCCCATCCGGTATCCTTCAGACCAGGTGTCAGCCATGAGATCAATCTCTTCCTGGGGAAGGGAAGCAAGAAACCTTGCCATGCAAATCTCATTTTCTGAAATGTACTCTCCATAGCGGTACAGATAATCCGGGTTCGACAGATCTGCATGCATCAATATATCCGTAAAAAAGCCGCAGTCCGGATCTATCTCCTCGCGGATCCGGTGCGCCAGGATCACATCAGCATAGTCACTCTCAAACCAGTAGAGCGCTTCCTTCACGGATGCCGCATCCGCCTCCTGTGCAAGAATTCCATACACCTGGACAAACAGCTCCACATGCGCCGTGGCTTCTTCCAGCTTGCCTTCAAACAGATAGGCTATCAGGCCCCGTTCCTGCGCGTATAAGAAGCACAGAAGCTTCCCCATCTC
>CAMORF010000053.1 GCA_946623485.1 uncultured Clostridia bacterium | reverse complement strand
CCAGTCCCCCGCCATAAGTAAATCCCCCGGTCGGCGAATCGCTCACCGCATAGCACAGGTTGTGGCTGTTCAACGAACTGTAGATAAAATAGTATTTCCCGTTAAACTTACGCATGGAACTGGCTTCGCCAAAGGGCTGTGCTTCATAAGGAGTCCCCTTCGCCTTCTCTCCCGTCAGCACACCCAGGTAATGAATGTCATCCCCGGAAATGACCGTCAGCATGTCTTTCGTGTCGATCTCGAACCACATAGGGCCATCCAGGGTCGGCTTGGAGCCGTCCAGCAGGATCGGATTCCCGCTGAAGGCAAATCCGGTATAAAGGTAAAGGCGCCCGTCCTCATCCTTCAGGCATCCCGGATCAAACTGGAAGGGCTCTCCCCGCTTCCCGATCGGTGTTCCGTCCTGGTACTTCACATATCCGTAGAACTCATATTTCCCGCCCGGCTCATCGCTGACCGCCACGGAGATCATCTTGGTACCGCCCATGAAGTAATACAGGTAATAGCGTCCGTCCGGCCCCACTACCATATCCGGAGCTGCCAGACCATTGGTGATCCGGTTCTTCGGTGCCGCCGGATCCTGCTCCCTGCGGAAGATCACGCCGTGATACTTCCAGTCAGACAGGTCATCCACCGGCGCAGACCAGCATACATAATCCCCGAGGCAGAAATTAATGCCGTTGAACAGATCATGGGAGCCATAGATATAAACCCTCCCGTCTACGATGTGCGGCTCCGCGTCCGGCACATATTCCCAGCTGGGAAGGTATGGATTCAATGCCTGTTTCATGGTGTTGCGTTCTCCTTTCCTGTGTGTGGATCCGGCATCTCTTTCAACGGGATCAGGATCCTGAGCACAAACCAGTTGTTTTCCTGAGCTGCGACAACCGATCCATTATACTTCTGGACGGTCTTCTGCATGCTCTTCATCCCGTACCCGTGGAGATGATGATCTGCCTTGGTCGTTACGGGCATTCCGTTCTTAAACTTCAGTTTCTCATCACAGTAATTCTGCATCCGGATCAGGAGGAATCCCTTCTCCCGGGTCACATACAGGCTCACCAGACGTTTCTCATGATCCGGCTGCCTTTCCGCATTTTCGATGGCATTGTCCAGCATATTGCCGAAGAGCGCGCTGATCTCCATATCGTCCATAAAGCTCAGGAGGCTTCCGTCAGCGATGACCTTCAGCTCAATATCCTTCGCCCTGCAGTGAGCACTCTTGGCTGTCAGGACAACATCCAGTACACGGTTTCCGGTCTTATTCTGATCCTCATAGATACGGATCTCCTGCTCCATCTGATCCAGGTATTCCTTGCTCCGGGCCGATCCTGCCTCTTCCCGCAGCAATACGATCTGATGCTTCAGGTCATGATACTTCTGATTCACCATATCTATGCTTTCCCGGGAAAGCCGGTAGGTTCTGTACTGCATCTCATTGATGCTGTGCAGTGCGTCACGCTCAAGCCTTGTCTGCATCTCCCGCGCCTGGACCCGATAGGCAATGATCAGGATGACACCGCAGGCATCCGCCATCGTCCGAAGCATAAAGATCTCCCAGGCATTGGTGGAACTGAACAGGCTGTTGCTGGTGATATAACTGAGATTGCTGATGCTGATGATGGACAGGACACTGATCCAGATCACGACCGTATCCCGCCGGGTGATTACCGCATCTGTCCCATCCCTCAAGTACCTCCGTTTCAGCAGAATCCCGACCATGATACATGCGCTATAGACTCCAAGCATGCATGTAATCTCCAGCCATACCGTAAGCCGCCCCGACAAATGACGCGCAAGATAATAACAAAGCTGCCAGCTCAGGGATGCCATGAATTCCCCGGTCATAATGGATTCGGCACAGAAGTATCCGGCTTCCGTCCACCGGCATCCGAACAGAAAACGGATATATACACATATCAGACAGTAAATGACGGCCATGGAAAGAATGAACAGGTCATTCCTGACTCCCTTTGTCGCCTCCATGAATACCAGCAGAAATGCCAGCATCCCAATGCCTGCCACCACCCGTGCCAGGATATGCTTTCCTCTCCTGCGGAAGGGATAATAGATCAGAAAAACAGCCAGCCAGTAGGCAATGGCATAAAAACATCCCGGAGTATTCCGAATTTCAGCCAGTTCCATATCTCCCCCTGCCGTTTGCCTATTCCTTCAGGATCTGTCCATCCATTCCATATAGCCCATCCTGCTTCCTTAACGATCTGTTCATAAATCACTTATGATCTTACTTGAACTTATGATCTTACTTGTCTTTTCATCTGATTGCACTGCTCAAAAATCACTCACCTAAAGTAGAGCTGCAAAGCCATTCAGAATTGATTACAATACGACTTATTCAAATATGTTATACTACAGAACCCATCCTATCTTCCGTTGTTTCACGCAGGCGGTTCTTTTTTAAACGTGAAGTGTTGCAAACTGCCCCTGAAGCGGATCATCCGGCGCGTGTGCCATCTTCCGGATCCGGTACTGCCTCGGCCGGTGGAACGATTTAACAGGTGCTGAACTGTACGGCCGGAGGGACGATTTGAAGGCGCTGAACTGTACGGCCGGAGGGACGGAAAAACAGAATATCCCGGTAATTCTCCAACAGATCCTGAAAAACCTGAAATCTTGTCAAGTTGTTTCCCATTTGTTATACTTCAGCTATAGGAGGCCGGGAACCCATGTCAATGCCAATCCAGGTCGCAATCGTTGAGGATGACGACCACGACAGAGCCATACTGAAAGACTGTCTGATCCGTTACGCGAAAGACAAGGACATCCACCTGAATATCCGGGAATATACCGATGGCGAAGATCTGGTCATCGGCTATAGCGCTGACTATGACCTGATCCTGATGGACATCCACATGCGTTTTCTGAACGGAATGCGGGCTGCCGGGAAGATCCGTGAGGTCGATCAGGATGTGGCTCTCATCTTCATCACAAATCTGTCCCAGTACGCGATTGAAGGGTATAAAGTCAGGGCAGCCGATTACCTGATCAAGCCCCTGAATGATTTCTCCTTCGCCGAATGCATCAACCGCGTCCTTCCCCAGATCAACCGGGAGCGCCGCAGGGATACCATCACGATCCCGCACAACGGCGGGAAGATGAAGCTGGAAACAGATCTCATCCGTTTTATCGAAGTGCAGGATCACGATATTATCTTCGTCACGAACAAAGGACGCTATATCAGCAAAGGAACCATGAAGGACCTGGAGGAACGCCTGAATCCGGACCAATTCTGCCGCTGCAACCGCTGTTACCTGGTCAATCTGCAATACGTGGACAGCTACCAGGGCACGAATGTTACCGTTGCCGGAGATCAGATCCAGGTCAGCCGGGGAAGGAAAAAAGCCTTCCTCGACGCGCTGAACCTGTATATGAACCGGCATGGCTAAGGACTTGTTCAGAAATCATTTGATCATCTTGCGTGTCTGATTTTCCGATTGCGTCGTCAGTAAGGAGCTGTCACAAAATAACTTGTACAGATTGCGTAGGATTTTCATTCGAGAGTGCAGCTCAAAAATCATGAGCATAGCGGGCTATGTGATTGATTTTTGAGCTGTGCGATCGGATGAAAAGACAAGCAAGATGTACAAGTTATTCTGTGACAGGTTTTAAGGATCAATGAAACTCAATTTTAAGGATCAATGAAACTCAAAATGATAAGTTCCGGCCACCAGCTCAAGCTGCTGTGCCGGTTTTCTGTTATGCTGCGTTTCACCTGCAAAGGTTACCCCTTCCATCTCTTCCACCGTCAAATCTGCCGGCAGGTAAAGGGTTGCATCGGCATTGGCCGGTATGGTCACATCATAGGAAGTGAGTACGCCATCTTCCGCTGTCCACCCACTCTTGATGGTTCCCAGCACGGATTCATAGCTTCCGGCCGCATAAGAAAAGCTCCCGCCCGGGGTCGGCTGCAGAATCACATGAGCATATCCCGCCTCCTCCGGATCCGCCAGGATTCCAAGCTGATAAGCCATCATCCACTCATACACTGCCCCGAAGGAATAGTGGTTGAAAGAATTCATACTGTTGTTCCCGTTGAACCCCAGTTCATTGGTATATCCGTTCCAGCGCTCCCAGATGCTGGTGGCGCCCTGGGTCACCGGATACAGCCAGGATGCATACTCGGTAGACTCAAACATCCGGTAGGCAATCTCATCCAGCCCGTTTTCAGAGAGCGCATTCAAGACATTTCCCGTTGCATTGAAGCCCGTCGTGATCGTATACGGAGGAACCTCCAGCCCATCGCTGTCCGTTACATCCGGTTCTTCAATCGTCCTGGCATAATGCTCCAGCGCTTTCTCCAGGTTCTCATCACTGATCACATGGAAACGCAGCGGCGTCGCATAGGATGCCTGTGTATCCACTATCTCATTCTTTGCATTTTTCGTTTTCCCGGTCTTCTCATCGATAAAGAATTCGTTCCAGGCCTGCCGCGCTGCCTGTGCGGTTTTCCGGTATTCCTCTGCCTTCCCGCCGTCACCGACCGCGTCAGCCATCAGGGCTGCCTCATCCAGGCAGGCAATGTAGACTGCATTGCCAAGCATGACGCCATCCGTGGGGATTCTCGCCAGGTGATCGCACAGCGTCCCGGTCTCCCCCGTCAGCCGCGGCTCTTCCTGTTTCTCTCCCTTCGCATCCTTGTACTGCATGGGAGTGGCGGCAAGGTGATCCACATAGGTGTAGATGTTATCAATGTTGTCTCTCACGATCCCCAGGTCCCCGGTCTGGAGATACATGTGATAAGGGATCGTGACCACCAGGCAGTTCCAGGTAATCCCAAAGCTCTGTCCCTTGTGGGGAATTACATCATCCGCCTCCAGGTCATAGGTCACGAATGCAGGGCAATACTGGGAGGACAGCCCCGTATCCTTTCCGCAGTCCGCACGCACCGTATCCATCCACTGCCGCATAAAGGGATAGGTGTCAGCCAGGTAGGACGCAGAAAGCGCGTAAACCTGCGCGTCTCCGGTCCATCCCATGCGTTCATCTCTCTGCGGGCAGTCAGTCGGGATGGACAGGTAATTGCTCGTAGTGGAATTAGCGATATTGGCAAACAGCTGATTCGTCAGTTCATTGCTGGATTCATAGGCAGCTGTCCGGTCAAGGGAAGAAAGCACCTGCATCTGCACACACTCTGCGGGAAGCGCCTCCTCAATGCCTGTAATCTCGATATAGCGGTATCCATGGAAGGTCAGATCCGGGGCAAATACATTTTCCCCTTCCTTCATGGTATAGAAATCCGTTACCATGGCACTGCGGTAGTTTTCCACCATAAGCATGCCATCAACGCCTTCCTCTGTATATTCCTCCAGCTCCGGATAGAGGATCTCCGCAAAACGGACCGTGAGCGTTTCACCTGGCTTCGCAAGCTCCTGCGGAATCGTGATCAGCGGCACGCCGGCTACATTTTCCCCCATATCATACAGATATGCGCCGCTTCCTTCCTTTGTCTCACCCAAAAGCTCCTTCGCCTGCGTCGTCCGGATCACATGAACCGGCTCATCATACCGTGTGGAAAATGCAAAATGCGACATCTGCTTCCTGGGCTCAATCACGGACGCGTCCGCCCAGGCTGTATCATCAAATCCCGCACAATTCCAGCCATCCACTTCCGCTTCCTTCTGCGCGTCATAGCGCTCCCCCTGGAACAGGGAGGCCAGCCGGACAGGACCGTCCGTACAGCACTTCCAACTCTCATCATCCGTTACCACCGTGTCCATCGACCCATCCTCATAGCGGATGACCAGCTTTGCCAGCAATGCCGTCTGATCCCCGAAATAATTGTTGTTCAGGCACTCAAACGTAGCCATGCCGGTCCACCAGCCCTCGCCGAGGACCGCGCCCATGGCATTTTCCCCCTCCTGCAGATAATCGGTCACATCGTAAACATGATAGGGCAGAATCTGGTCATACTCTGCAAAGCCAGGATTGAACCATTCCTCCGGCGCCACTTCCTGCCCATTGATGTAATAATCATAGATCCCCTGCGCGGTCAGGTACAGCCTCGCACTCTCAATGGCGGAAGCTGCCTCAAAGGAGGTGCGGAGCATCGGCGCTGCGCCAAAGGACGGATCCGCATAGCACAGGATTCCATTCTCTCCACCATCCAACCGGATTGCATTGCCATCCACGGTCACGCCTTCCAGTCCCTCAAAGATCCCGTATCCTGCTCCGGTTTTCTGATCCAGGAGGATGCCCCGGGCGAACCTGCCGCCATTTTCAATCCGATAATCAGAAAACACGGCCTTTTCCCCAGGCTCCGCGGCAAATCCCACACTGTTCAGATTCGGGAAGGTATTGCCGTTCTCCATTGTGTTAACCATTATCGTATCCTTCAGCTTGGTTCCGTCCACCGTTACGGTGAGCGTACTGGCTGTGCAGAAAAGATCGATCCGGTGCGGTTCATACTGATTGCCGGCATTCAGCACGCTGTCCAGCTCCTCGCTTTCTTCGATTGAGAAAAATGCTTCCGCAGGATCATCTCCCCTGTCGTATCCGCATCTGTATGCGTTGATCCTGGCACCGCCCTTCTTCGTGACCTTCGAAAAATCAACCTCGATCCGGACATAGTTCTCGCCCGCAAGAAGCCGGTTATTGAATGCTTTGTTTTTCAGGCGGAAATCATCCGCGCCAAGCACAAAGGAAGCCCTGCTGCTTCCCTCCTCCAGCCGGACATCCGCAGAAATATGAAAAACCGCCTTGGAGGGCGCATCCAGGGCAAGGGTCCCGGAGCCGATCCATTCCGCGCCATCCCAGGCCTCTATGCCCGAATCCATCAAGGAAGTCTCAAAGAATGCCTCCTCTGATTCCAGCAGCTCCTGGTCCTGGTTTTTCACCGTGACGCTCCAGGTATACCGGGAGCACGGCTTCAATGCTTCCCCTTCATAGGGAATTCCGGTGGAAACACGGCTTTTCACCTCGCCGGAATCCCATACCTCAGCCCCGGACGCGTCCTTTACGACAATCTGCCGTGAAACCTGCGCAGCTCCGATCACATCCGACTGCATCTGCCAGGAAAATACCGGATGTGCACTGTCTACACCCAAGGGATTGATGCTTCCGTCAGTCTTCAGATTTACAATGCCTTCCTCCCCGCCTGTCCTATCTTCTTCCCGTTCCGTTTCCTGTGCGTGGACCGTTCCCGGAATCCAGGAAAATGCAAGGACAGCGGAGAGGATACAGGCGATCCATTTTCTTCTCTTCATCTTCAAGCCCTCCTGATGTTGTATTCTGCTTGTCGGTATTGCACCTTTTTCAATTTTACGACTGCCCGGCCGGAGCATCCGGCAAAACCGCCCTGGTACTTTCATCTGAAAAGACCACCGAACCAAGTTTTGCTTAGTCCGGTGGTCTTTTTCCTCTTCATGCCACGTCAAATCTCAATCCCAGCACAAATCAGACCGGCGCTTGTACAGAAACGCCATAAAACGATTCCTCATCACTCGATCGGAAGCCAGATATCCTGCTCCTGCGCCTTGTCAAGGATCGCCGGGGTATCACCGCCCATGAATCCGGTCTTGTCTTCCTCAATCGTGTATTCTTCTCCGTCATAGGTGGATCTGGTCATCTGGTCGTCGCCGTAGAAGTTGCACTCCAGATAGAACTCGCTCATGTCTTCCTTCGCGGATACGGTGCAGACAAGATCCGCCTGGATATCCTCGATGGTATATTCCACGACTGTGTAGACATCATAGTCCGGGTTCGGGTCAAATTGCGGTTCCGCCGGAAGATCCGCTTCGCTGCCGCCTTCTGCCTCTGTCTCTGCTTCGGTTTCTGCCTCAGTTTCCGCCGCGCCTGCGCCGTCAAAGAAGATCCAGATGTTCTGCTCCTGCGCCTTGTCAAGGATCGCCGGGGTATCGCCGCCCATGAATCCGGTCTTGTCTTCCTCGACTGTGTACTCTGTTCCGTCATAGGTGGTTCTTGTCATCTGGTCATCGCCGTAAAAATTGCATTCCAGATAGAACTCACTCATGTCTGCCATCGCGGATACGGTGCAGACAAGATCCGCCTGGATGTCTTCGATGGTATATTCCACAACCGTCCACATATCATAATCTTCATTCGGCTCGAATACCGGCTCGGCCGGAAGATCTGCTTCGGTTGCGCCGACGATATCGGCTGCTTCCGTCTCGTCCGCATAAGCGGAAAGACCAAAGGATGCTGTCAGGGATGCTGCGATGACCAGTGCTGCAATTCTTTTTTTCATGTTTCTTTCTCCTTCTTGTACTTGTTTCACCCGAAAAAACTGTCTTGTATATGGGTACGTTTCATCCCGCGGCAGTTTCTGAGGAGCAGACAGACCGGTCGGCAGGTGAGTGAACCTTCCCGGCCTTAGGATCTGCTCAATACTAACTGTTCATTTTTCTTGAGCAGTTAGGAGCTGTCACAAAATAAATTGTACAGATTGCGTAGGATTTTCATTCGAGAGTGCAGCTCAAAAATCATGAGCATAGCGGGCTATGTGATTGATTTTTGAGCTGTGCTATCGGATGAAAAGACAAGCAAGATGTACAAGTTATTTTGTAACAGATCCTTAGTATTGCGCAGCTCCTTTGCTCCTTTCCAGGTGAGCAAAAATGCTACTATATCTTTACTGCTCCTTCCGGGGAACAGCAACGACCTTACTCCTCTTCTTCCCGCCCTTCCGTCCAGGAAGTCCAGCCCCGCGCCGGTATCACCAGCGCGGCATCAGTTATCATTCTTCATTCATCTGTCCGGCATTGGCTATGATTTTAATTATGATTCCTCATTCACCCTGACCACCGGCAGAAACGCGGCGAGGATGTTCATGATCATGCCGATCACCGCGAAAATCACAAAGATGATATAACCCATGATGGTGTCCACCCCATCCAGCCCGGCGTAAACATAACCGATCTGGTTGACCATCAGGGAGGTTCCCCAGACCACAGCGCTCGCCATAAGCGCCGCATTGACCACCGGGATCAGTCCGCTGATCATCGGGGAAACGGTTGCCAGAGCCCACATGCAGGCCGCCAGTATAATCGTTCCGATCAGGAAGAAGTAAACCGGCTGATATTTATACATGACGCCGCGGTAGAGGATTGCTGCGACTGCGGCGACAATCGCGCCCGCAATCACCAGGTAGACCCCTAATGTTCTTTCTTTTTTCATCGTCCGAACCTCCTATCAGGCCTTCTCATCTGCCTTCTTCGCCTTCAACACCGCCATGATCAGGAACAGGGCAGTGAGCACAGCGGTCACAATGATCGCCGCCAGCACGGCATTGTCCACCCATGTCCTGACAGGGATGATCTCCGTCGTAGAACTCGTGCCGTTCATCGCGTTGCTCTGCACCTCCTGGTACAGGAAATACTTGATATTCTTCGCCATCTGCTCCTGGAAGTACAGATCCTTCTGGATATCACTCTTCGCGTTCGCCATGACGCCGATATTCGAGGTATCGTAAGCGGATGTGGTAAGCGTTCCGCCTCCGCCGCCGGCCGTGACATCCCGCCAGTTCATGTAATCCGCACCATTGATCATATCAGTCACGATCCAGCCCATGTATCCCCACTCATTGCGGAGGATGTTCACCAGAAGGTTCCGGTAAGCCCCCGCGTATGAGGTGCCCGCGCGGTTAAACGCAGTCATCAGGCCCTGGGCATTGTTGGTGGACAGGCACAGCTGGAAGGAGCGCAGCTCATTCTCACGCGCTGCCTGCTCTGTCAGGAAGGTGGAAAGGCCGGAACGGTTCATCTCCTGATGGTTGAAAGCAAAATGCTTGGGCTCCGCCATGGTTCCCTTACTCTTCAAGCCGACGCACAGCGCATTGCCACTCAAGGCCGACAGGATCGGATCCTCCGAATAGTACTCATGGTTCCGCGCGCAGTAGACCGATCTGTGCAGGTTCAGGCCCGGCGCAAAGAGCGAGCTCTCCT
>CAMORF010000052.1 GCA_946623485.1 uncultured Clostridia bacterium | reverse complement strand
ATTCAGGAAGGTCTCCACACCGAAGTTTGTCAGCGCGGAGCCGAAAAACACCGGAGACAGCTTTCCGGCTGACACCTTCTCCTGGTCAAATTCCGCGGAAGCTCCATCCAGAAGCTCAACCTCCGACAGAAGCGTTTCCTTCGCTTCTTCTCCGATAAAGGAACTGAGCGCGGGATCATCCATCGGGATCTGTGTCGCAACCCCTTCCTTCGTTCCCTTCTGAGTATCCTGATAAGTAATGACTTGCCGGCTGCGTCTGTCATAAACCCCGCGGAACGCCTTGCCGGATCCGATCGGCCAGTTCATCGGGCAGGTAGCAATCCCAAGCTCCTTCTCGATGTCATCCAGCAGGTCAAAGGTATCATTGGCATCACGATCCATCTTGTTGATAAAGGTAAAGATCGGAATATGGCGCATCACGCATACCTTGAAGAGCTTCCTCGTCTGCGCCTCTACGCCCTTGGACGCGTCAATCACCATGACCGCAGAATCCGCCGCCATCAGCGTACGGTAGGTATCCTCTGAGAAATCCTGGTGACCCGGCGTATCCAGAATATTGATGCAGCAGCCGCCGTAATTAAACTGAAGCACCGAGCTTGTAACGGAGATTCCTCTTTCCTTTTCGATCTCCATCCAGTCCGACACCGCATGCCTGGCGGTCGCCTTCCCCTTGACGGAGCCTGCCAGGTTAATGGCGCCTCCGTAAAGCAGAAACTTCTCCGTCAACGTCGTCTTCCCTGCGTCCGGGTGCGATATGATCGCGAAGGTTCTTCTTTTTTCGATTTCCTGTCTTATGTCTCCCAATTCTGTTCTCCTCGTATCTGTACATCATATTCAGACGACACGATATCCCTTATTCCTGAGACCGTCCTCCACTTCCCAGATATCCTCCGTATGGAAAACCATAATCGGAAGGCCTGAGTCACGGTTGAAAGAAAGGTACAGATAATGCACATTAATGTTCATCTGCAGCAGGGTTTTCAGAAGGGCATTGAGGTTCCCGACCTTGTCTTCCACCTCAACACCGATCACATCCTTCACGGAACAGACGTATCCGGCCTTTTTCAATTCCTCCATGGCAGGCGCCGGATCCGAAACTACCATCCGGTTCACGCCATACTCCGCGCCGTCATCCGTCATGGATCCCAGAATATTAATATTCCGCTCCAGGAGGATTCTTGTGATCTGCTCCAATGTCCCCTTTTTATTCTCCGCATATATGGTCAGCTGCTGTAACATCGCGTGTGTTTCCTTTCTTCTTACGATCGTTTTTTATCCTTCAATCCGTCCTGGCCAAAGCGACGCGGTAGGCTTCTTCAAGTCCTTGTGTTTTCAGGAATTTCCGGTCTTTTTTATCCAGCCGCGCGCCCCCGCACAGATCCGGTCTCCGCCCGGCGGTCCTGACCAGGGACTGTTCCCTTCTCCAACGGTCCACCGCCGCGTGGTCTCCGGAAAGAAGAACCGGGGGAACCTGTCTGCCATGCCACACCTCCGGCCTGGAATACTGCGGATATTCCAGGAGGCCATCTCCCATGAAGCTCTCCGTCTGTGCCGAATCCCCGTTGCTCAGAACACCGTCCACAAGCCTTGCGACCGTATCCATGACAACCAGGGCCGGAAGCTCGCCGCCGGTCAAAACATAATCCCCGATGGAAAGCTCATCCGTTACGATCTCATCGAGCGCCCTTTGGTCAATTCCTTCATAATGCCCGCACAAAAAGACAAGGTCTTCCTCTTTCGCAAGCTCCGCCGCAATCTTCTGGTCAAATGTTCTTCCGGCCGGGGACAGGTAAATCACGCTCGTCCGACGTGGCTCCTGCCTTCTTTGCCGGATCGTTTCCAGGACTGATTCACAGGCACGGCAGACAGGTTCTGCCTGCATGATCATGCCCGCGCCACCGCCATAGGAATAATCATCCACCCGGCCCTTACGCTTTTCTTCTGCAAAGTCACGGATATTCACGCAGTTCAGTGTCAGAAGCCCTTTTGCGGCTGCCCTTCCGGTGATGCTGGTCAGGAACGCCGCCTCAATCATTTCCGGAAACAATGTCAGTACATGAAAGTTCAATTCCGCCGGTCCTCCCTCTTGCAGCCTGGACGGTTCTCCCTCGTGCGGCCTTGGCCGTTCTTACGCTTGCAGCCCGGGCAGTTCTTCCTTTTGCAGCCTGGACAGTTTTCCTTTTGCAGCCTGGCTTGCCTTCCAGCAGGCATGATCTCTATGATTTCAGCGCCCTGCCCTTCGAATCGCATTCATACCATTCACAGTTGCCTCCGCCCGCATCGTATTTCAGATGATAAAAATGCAGGTCAAGCACGTTGCTGCGCGCGCCGTCAACCATGCAGGTAGGCTGGAGCTTTACGATTCCTTCATACGCCTGGTCCACCGGAAGCGTCCACTGCGCCCTCCAGACACCCGGTTCGATCTCTTCCGCGCTGATCCATTTGATATAATCCTTGCCTGACGAAGTACGGTATCCATACATCTTCATGCAGCAGCGGAAGCCATCCACCTTATCACTGGAGACATTCCGGATCGTGAAGGAAAGAACATGGTTTTCTTCGTCATAAGGATCATAGGTAATGTCCCCGGTCAGCGGTTCCACATTCGCCTGCTTCTGCATCCAGAGAGAGGATTTTGAAAGCTCGTGGTCAATCTGTGTCCTTCCGGTCATCTCCGTCAGGGTATCCTCGCCTGAAAAAAGATCCGTTCCAAGACCGAGCCGTCCCCCCTCAATCTCACAGCCCAGAGCAGAAAGCGTCGTCGGGAAGTTGTCCACCGTCGCGTATTCGCGCCATTCATTCCTTACCGGTTCTTTCGCCGGATTCAGATAGGCTGTATAAACCTTCCTGACATAATCATCCGGCGCCCCGTCGCAGAAGGATGCCATCGTGGGATGGTCCCCCGATACGACAATGGCAGTGTCCTCATACCATTCCTGCTCCCTGCACCAGTCCAGAAAAGCGGAAACCTGCCTGTCAGAGCATGCGATTGCGTTCGCGTATGAACTGCCGTAGGTATCCTCGCACAGCCTGCAGGTATATCCATCCGGATAGTGGGTATCGACTGTCAGCATGGTCAGATTGAAGGGCTTTCCGCTCTTTGAGAGGCTGTCAAGACGCTTCTTCGCAAAGCCAAACAGCTTTTCATCCTCAAATCCCCAGAACACCTTATATCCCGATGGAAGCGATCCGTCTTCCGCGTAATGATTGTAATCGTAGAATTCATACGCCCCATGGGTGGAAAAATACAGGCGGCGCCCGCCAAAAGTCGCGTCGGATCCGATCAGAAGATCGTTCTCATACCCTTCTTCCTGCAGAATATCCCCAAGGGTTGTGATGTTCGGGAAAAATGTATCCTGGGTGCTCATGTAATTGGTATCGAATCCGTCAGATTCGATCGGAATTTTCAGAGGAAGGCCGCTTGTCGCGGCAAACATGCCGCCCATCGTCCAGGTCGTATACTTCCAGGATGAGGCCCCGTTCAGCTTTCCCCCTTCGGGCCCGCTGAAATCCTGCGCCTGCCCGGACAGCTTCGTCAGGTTCGGGATATAGTTCTCTTCAAAGATCCCGCCCGAGGACAGATCACTGAAGGAAACCTCCATCGACTCCAGGTACAGATAGATCAGATTCCTCTTTTTTTCGGGGAAGACTATGGAGACATCCTCAGGATCCACATACTGATCCTCGATCCACGTCGATGCCTGCCTGGAATTCCTGAGGTATTCGCTGATGCCCAGCTTTGTCCATACCTGCCACGCGCTGACTGCGCAGAAAATGACCGCGCCAGCCGTACACACGGGAAGGAGCCATTTCCCAAGCATCCGCCTCCACCGGGCAGGATGGCCGGCGCTGCTGCCAGCGCCGCCGGCAACTGTCAGCTCCTGCTCTATCGGCTTCTTCCGGCCCGGACCGGAGGCACTGCCGCCTTCCCTGCCTCGGAGAAAATGCTGCAGCGTAAAGATCACAAAGAAAACCGCAGCCGCCGGGAACACGGAAAACCGGATGATACTCCAATAAAACCCCGGATCTGTCCCGTCAACCGGATGCTTCAGCGTATACAGGATTTCATCCAGGTTCAGGCTGACCTGACTCATCATCCACTGAAAGATACGCCCTGTGACCAATGTCAGGATGAGGATCAGGAAGAGGATCACTTCTGCCGCTCTCCCCGGTCTTCTCACCCGGTTTTCTGTTCTCTCTTCTTCACCCTGCATGTTCAGTCCTCAAGTCCCGGAAGCATATGTACCCTCATGATCCCCGCTTCAGGACTGATTTCCAGGATCACTTCCTTTGTTGCCGGCAGGAGGAGTTCTGACTTCGGATCGTCCTTTTTCGATATGATATAAACATCATTGGCCCCGGTCTCCATGACGTCAGCCACGCAGCCCAGCTCCCTGCCATCATCCGTAACCGCCTTCAGGCCGATCACATCACCGATGAAATATTCATTTTCCCCCAGCGGAATTGCATCCTCCCGGGAAACAAAGAGATCCCGCTTCCGCAGACGCTCCACGTCTTCGATCCGGTCAAGCCCGCGGAATTTGACAATCACAAGATTTTTAAAGTAACGCACCCGCTCCACATGGAGACATTCTGCGCAAGGCTGCGGACCGATAAACACCTTATCCAGGTCATCGTATCTTCTGACATCCTCCGTGGTGGGATAGACCTTTACCTCGCCCTTGAGCGCGTGGGTGGAAATGACCGTTCCGATCTTCAGATATTCTTCCATCTTCTATATCTTTACAAAAACCCGCCATGCCGTCCGTTCCGGCAAAAGCGGGTCTGATCCTTACTCAACAATGTCGATGATCACTTTCTTGTCGTCCCTGGAAGCGGCGGCTTTCACCACAGAACGGATCGCCTTCGCGATCCTTCCCTGTTTCCCTATGACCTTGCCCATATCCGAAGGGGCAACCTGCAGTTCGATCAGGATCGATCTCCCGCTGGCATTCTCAGTGACTACAACTTCATCCGGGTGTTCGACAAGAGCTTTTGCGATTGTTTCTACTAACTCTCTCATTCGATCTCCCTTTTATTATTTTTCGATCCCTGCCAGCTTCAGAAGCTTTGCGACAACTGCGGTCGGCTGCGCGCCATTGGCAAGCCACTTCTTCGCTTCCTCTTCATCGATATGGAAAACGCTGGGGTCCGGATTCGGATCATAAGTTCCAAGCTCGGCGATGCAGCGTCCGTCACGCGGAGATCTGGAATCCGCTACGACGATGCGATAAAAAGGTGCCTTCTTTTTTCCCGTTCTTCTGAGTCTCATCTTTACTGCCATTGATCTGTTCCCTCCTGAATAATATAAATAGATTCTTTCGTATCATCCGGCACGGCCATTCCCTTGCGCCGTTTTTTGTGCCGGATATTCTCTGGAACTGCCGCGAAACCGCTTGCACTTCTTTGCAGCTGCTCCTGATATATGTGAACTGTCCCGGAAAAGGACAGATTCAACGCAAATCCTTGCCTCAACCGTATGCGCTTGTTGCGATTCTGTCTGCATACGATTCTATCTGACCTGCCTGGTTACAATTCTGTCTGGATAAGATTCTAACTGCTCTGTCTGATTCAATCCCATCGAACACTGACCTGTCTGATTCAATCCCATCGAACAGAATGGACCGTTCAGAACAATCCGCCTCCAAACGGAAGCCTCAGTCCGCCCCTGCGTTTTCCACCCATCTTGCCGCCAAACTGCTTCATCAGTTTGCGGGCCTGGTCAAACTGCTTGACGAGGATGTTTACCTCACTGATGTCAACACCCGCTCCTTTGGCGATCCGGATCTTCCTGGATTGATTCAGCAAATCCGGATTCGCCCGCTCCTTCGGCGTCATCGATAATATGATCGCCTCGGTACGTTTCATCTGGCTTTCGTCAATCGAGTCCTCCAGCTGTGACAGCTGAGACCCGCCCATGCCGGGAAGCATCTTCAGAATCGAGCTCATGCCGCCCATCTTCTTCATCTGCTCCATGGATTCCAGGTAGTCATCAAACCCGAACGCCGCTTTACGGAACTTTGCTTCCATCTCGCGGGCACGATCCTCATTCAGGTTTGCCTGCGCTTTCTCGATCAGGCTCATCACATCGCCCATCCCGAGGATCCTGGAGCTCATGCGGTCCGGATAAAACTGTTCCAGATCCTCCGGCTTTTCCCCCATGCCGACATAAAGAATGGGCTTTCCGCATGCAGCGCGGATGGAAAGGGCAGCGCCGCCTCTTGTGTCACCGTCCAGCTTGGTCAGGATGACTCCGTCGATCCCGATCTTTTCCTCAAAAGCGGATGCCACATTCACCGCATCCTGGCCGGTCATCGCGTCTACGACAAGGATTGTCTGATCCACCTCAACCTTTTGGCGGATCTCCTGCAGCTCTTCCATCATGGACTCATCGATCTGCAGGCGTCCGGCCGTATCCAGCATCAGGACATTGTAGCCGTTCTCCCGGGCATACCTGACAGCAGCCTCGGCGATCATCGGCGGCTTTACCTCCGTCCCCATCTCAAAGACAGGAACATTCACCTTCGCCGCGCTGACCTGCAGCTGCTTAATCGCCGCAGGGCGGTATACATCACAGGCAGCGATCAAAGGCTTGCGTCCGCGGCTCTTCAGCCTCGCAGCGAGCTTTGCGCAGGTTGTCGTCTTTCCCGCGCCCTGGAGGCCCATCATCATCAGGACAGTGACATCATTGCCCCCCTTCAGCTTCAGCTCCGTGGTCTCGGAGCCCATCAGGGAGGTCAATTCATCGCTGACAATCTTGATGACCATCTGACCCGGATTCAGGCCATTCATGACATCCTGCCCGATCGCCTTCTCCTGAACGCTCTTCATAAAGGTCTTAACAACCTTAAAGGATACATCCGCCTCCAGGAGAGCCATCTTGACTTCCTTTAATGCCGCCTTGACATCGTCCTCCGTCAGTTTGCCCTTACGGCGCATGTTCTTGAATATATTCTGAAATTTATCCGATAAGCTCTCAAACGCCATGCCTGATCCCCTCAACGCATCCCACAGAATGCCTGCCGCAGATCTGCGCTACAGTTCCGTGAGAATCCTGTCACAGATCCGAACTACAATTCCGTGAGAATCCTGTCACAGATCCGAACTACAATTCCGTGAGAATCCTGTCACAGATCTGAACCATACGGGCCGTGTCTTCCCTGCTTATATTCCCCCGGTCCGCCATTGTCCGGATCTGAGTCACCTCTAAGCGGATCTCAAGAAACCGTTTCACCAGCCCAAGCTTCTTCTCATAGTCCTCAAGCTGGCGGTCAACCCGCTTTACCAGATCGTGGACTCCCTGCCGGGAGACTCCATATTCCTGCGCAGCCTCACTGTACCCAAGATCCCCCAGAACGACATCACCATAAACCTCTCTCTGATGATCCGTCAGGAGCTCACCATAAAAATCATACAGGAGCGTCTTTTCAACTATTTTTTCCATACCTTGCATAAGATACACGAAAGCCCTGCAGGTGTCAAGTATTTTTTCTTGACACCTGCAGGGCACCATCTTCCTACGTTACAAGTCACACTCCTGCGCTATAAACGCTTGCTTTTCTTCTTTTTTAGAGGGCTTACAGAAGCAATCCCATTGGCGATTCAGAGGATTGCTCTCTCAAGGGTTGTCAGGTACCCGGCATCCCGGATGGCCTTCAGGATCCGTTCCTTATGCTCCGTTCCAAATGCCTCCAGCGTGATCGTAAGCTTTACCGCTGCGTTCCGGTCCGTGCTCACAAACTGGTTGTGGTCCAGACGTATGACATTCCCCTGATTCCGTGCAATGATCTCGGCCACGCGCACCAGTTCACCCGGTTTATCAGGCAGCATGACAGAAAACGTAAAGATCCGGTCCCGCTGGATCAGCCCATGCTGGACGACAGAAGACATGGTAATCACATCCATGTTTCCGCCTGACAGGATGGATACAACACGTTTGTCCCGGCAGGCGAGATGCTTCAGCGCGGCAACCGTCAGAAGCCCTGAATTCTCAACGATCATCTTATGGTTTTCAACCATGTCCAGGAAGGCTACGATCAGCTCATCATCGCTTACCGTGATTACTTCATCGATATTTTTTTCAAGATACGGGAAAATGTGCTCGCCCGGAGTCTTTACCGCTGTGCCGTCCGCGATCGTGCTGACCGACGGCAGCGTTGTCACCTTCCCCTCCCGGAAGGAAGCACTCAGGCATGCCGCCCCCGCGGGCTCCACGCCAATTACCCGGATTCCGGGGTTGAGCAGCTTGGCCAGTGTGGAAACACCTGTCGCAAGGCCGCCGCCTCCTACCGGAACCAGCACATATTCCACGGTCGGAAGATCCTGAAAGATCTCCATCATGATCGTTCCCTGTCCCGTGGCCACGGTCAGGTCGTCAAAGGGATGTACAAAGGTATATCCCTCTTCCCTTGCAAGCTTCAGGGCCGTCTCACAGGATTCATCATATACATCCCCCTTCAGGATCACTTCCGCCCCATAGCCGCGCGTCCGGTTTACCTTAATCAGCGGGGTCGTCGTCGGCATGACGATGGTTGCTTTGCACCCATACCTTGCGGCAGCATAGGCGACTCCCTGCGCATGATTCCCTGCGGAGGCGGTGATCAGCCCCTTCTCACGGTCTTCCTCTGACATGGTGCTGATCTTATAGTAAGCGCCGCGGATCTTATAAGCCCCTGTCACCTGCATATTTTCCGGCTTCAGAAACACCTTGTTGCCGGACAGCGCGCTAAAGTACTCGCTGCTGATCAGTTTCGTCGGCGCGGTAACCTTCCTGACAATCTCCGAAGCCTCTTCAAAAGCCTCCAGGCTCAACATATCTTTCATGGAATTCTGTCTCTCTTTCATTCCTGCATATCAGGAAAGTGATAAGGATCTGTTCATAAGCCCCGCCCCGTCCTGTGCGGAGCGAAGGCATGCATCATTCGTCAGCAGGATCCGTGTCAAACAGTGCCTTGACAAATGCGTCCGCATCAAATTTCTGAAGGTCTTCGAGTTTCTCGCCCACGCCGATATACTTGACCGGAATTCCGAGTTCAGAATGGATCGCTGCAGCGATTCCGCCCTTCGCGGTTCCATCCAGCTTCGTCAGGATGATACCGGAAACCGGCGTCACCGCCTGGAATTCCTTTGCCTGGGAAAGCGCGTTCTGCCCGGTCGTCCCATCCAGGACAACCAAAGTCTCACGGAAGGCCTCCGGGTATTCCCGGTCGATGATCCGGTTGATCTTCCCGAGCTCATTCATCAGGTTTTTCTTATTGTGGAGACGGCCCGCGGTATCGATGATCAGCACATCCGCATTTCTTGCTTTCGCAGACGCGATGGCATCATAGACGATGGACCCGGGATCCGAGCCCTCCTGCCCGGAAACGATCGGAACCTGCGCCCTGGACGCCCACTCGGTCAGCTGCTCCCCGGCAGCCGCACGGAACGTATCAGCCGCGGCAAGAATAACACTCCGCCCCTGTCCCTTCAGCATAGCGGCAAGCTTTCCGATGCTGGTGGTTTTACCCACGCCATTGACGCCGACAACCAGCACGACGCTCTTACGTTTTTCAAATTCATATTCCGTTTTTCCGACACTCATCTGATCCCGGATGGATTCCATGAGCAGGTTCCGGCATTGCTGCGGGTTTCCGATCCGCTTATCGCGCACCTTTGCTTTCAGATCCTCCACAATGTTTTCCGTCGCCTTGACGCCCACATCTCCCATGATGAGGATCTCTTCAATCTCTTCATAGAAGTCATCTCCCACCTCAGTATAGGCTGCCAGCGCGTTATCAAACCCGGAAACAATGCTGTTCCTCGTCTTCGACAGTCCGGAAACCAGCCGCCGGAAAAAACCTTTTTTCTCTTTCTTCTCTTCTGCCATAAACTCCTCTTTTCTGAAGCACAGGTCCTTAGGAACTGGCACGAAATAACTTGTGCAGATTGCGCAGGATTTTCATTCGAGCGTG
>CAMORF010000051.1 GCA_946623485.1 uncultured Clostridia bacterium | reverse complement strand
CCAAATGGAGCCTCCATTGCCCCCTTCTCATTCGGCGCCCACTCGCAGTAAACCTCATCATACTTCGCAAGCTCCTCCGTCACCTCGGTACTCGGCGTACCGGGGTAACTGGAGGCAAAACAGCAGCCAGCCTCATAAAGGCCGCGGGCAACCGCCTTGTTGCCCAGCATTAATTGTTTCATGAAAACCTTGTCACCTCTCTTTTTCAACTTGGCAGATCTCTAATCTGATCTTCCGCGATCCGCACCGGAAAGCCCTCATACCGAAGCGTTGCCGCAATCAGAATTGTTCGCGAATGTGTCACACTGGAGCTATCATTTTTGAATCCCGTTATATTGTTTCAGCAGGCTTCCCAGGGATGTACCCAGCGGAGCGTCATTTTTCTCCTCCTGCAGGCGGTCCTGCAGAAAATGAGAATCCGGATTCCGCTCCATCTTTGCGATCAGTCTTGCCGTATTCCTCGCGTCAACCAGGCCGTCGTGCTGTTTTCCCTCCGGCTCGACCTCAGCGAGCATGAGGGCATCCTCCAGCGCAAGCCGCCATCTTTTGTCAAAGCGTTTTCCCGCTTCCGGCTGATAATCCACCCAGTGATCCTTCTCCAGAAGCACCGCCATCTCTCCCTCGTCCATCCCTTTGGCATGAATCTCCCGGACGATCTGCTTATAATCGGTCACGCTCCAGGAATAAAAAACCGCTTCCCGGCCGCCGATCCAGGCAAGCATCTGCCGCAGGACTTCCTCCAGCGGCGGGGCTTCCACAATATCCTTTTCACTGATCCCTGTCAGCTTCCGGATAAAATGGTCAATCCTGCCGTACTGCGGATTCACGAAGGATGAAAATTCATCCACAATCTCATATTCCTCATCCATCATAACAGCTCCGATCTGGATGATCTCGTGTTCGTACGGATAGTCCTTCCACTCATAGCTTTTCTGGACGAGGCACATCTCAACATCGATTACGATTTTTACCTTCATTTCCGGTTCCTTAGCCTTTCTTATCTGTGATACCCGGCCGGGAAGAAAAGCCAATCCTGCCGGTTTCTATTTTCCATCCGGAAAACTGGTGAACATGTCCTGCTCCTGCCGCGGACATCCGCCGTTCTTTTTCGCGGCGTCAATCGCGCGGATCATGAATGACATGTTTCTTGCCAGGTTCCGCATCGTCTGAAGTCCTTCGAGATCCTTCTTCACATCCTCAGCCGAAAAACCATGCACCTGGTTCCAGTAGGTGCTGGAAGCAACCGGCATGCCGCTGATCGTGAAATACTTGTTCAGTACATCGAAACTTGCTGTATTCCCGCCGCGCCTGCAGCTGACCACCGCGGCGCCGACCTTCATGTGTTTTGAAAAGGAAGTGCTGTAAAACAGGCGGTCCAGGAAGGACAGGATGGTTCCGTTCGGAGAAGCATAGTAAACCGGGCTGCCGACGACCAGTCCATCCGCCTGCTCAAACTTCGGCGCTGTTTCATTGACAAGGTCATCAAACACACACTTCCCCGTCTCACTGCATTTTCCGCAGGCGATGCATCCGCGGATCGCTTTGTTCCCTACCTGGATCAGTTCAGTCTCCACACCTTCAGAATCAAATACCCTGATCATCTCTTCCAGTGCCGCAGCCGTACATCCATGAATGTGCGGGCTGCCGTTCAACAGAATCACTCTGCTCATCATTCCTCCTCCGTTTCCTTTGGTTCATCATCTGCCGGGCCGCAGCGGCAGTCCGGCATGGAAGACGGTGGGTGCATACCGGCGTCTTCCCATTTCTATTATACGCTCGATCCTGGTTCTTTACCATCTGAACATCGGAATCCTGCCCACGACCCATTCTGTCCTGTTCCGCCCCATTCCACACTGCTTAGTCCCATTCTGATCTCATTCCTGTGCGGATTCCTTCTTTTGGTTAATGTAAACCTTGTATGCTTATATGGTTGACATTTCCCTCCGGCTGTGCTACATTTGCCCGGAATCAGAATGGCTCGCGCAGACACCGATTCCGCCGCGCAGGCACGGCATGAATTGCACGGGAAATCACGAAGCCGGCAAACAATCATGCAGGGAATCACGCAGTCTGCAGACAATCACGCAAGAAATCACGCAGTCTGCAGACAATCACGCAAGAGATCACGCAGTCAGCAAACAATCACGCAAGGAACCACGCAGTCGGCAAGCAATCACGCAAGAGATCATGCAGTCTGCAGACAATTACGCAAGAGATCACGCAGTCTGCAAAACATGGGAGGAATCATATGACATCATCTGCAGAATCATTTTCAAAAGAAACCAGCACCATAAAACGTGCTTCAAAAACCTATGACCTCGTGTACATCGCCCTGTTTGCGGTGCTCATCACGGTCTGTTCCTGGATCTCCATCCAGACTACGGTTCCCTTTACGCTCCAGACCATGGGCGTATTTCTCGCGGTAAGCATCCTGGGCGGAAAACGCGGAACCCTGAGCGTTCTTGTGTATATCCTGCTCGGTGCCATCGGGCTTCCTGTTTTTTCCGGATTTACCGGCGGGATCGGCATCCTGCTCGGCAATACCGGCGGATACATCATCGGTTTCCTGTTCTCCGCGCTGTTCATGTGGGGCTTTGAGCATCTGTTTGGAAATGGACGCGTCATCCAGCTGGTCTCCATGCTTTTGGGCCTTCTGATCTGTTATGCGTTCGGGACTGCCTGGTTCATGGTCGTTTATTCCAGAGGAAATGGCCCGGTCTCCCTGGCCGCGGTGCTCGGCTGGTGTGTCATACCGTTCATTCTCCCCGACCTGGCCAAGATCGCGGTCACTCTGATGATTGCGCCCCGGATCCGCAAATATGCCGGCATCCGGCCTTCCGCCTGATGCGGAGACTTACATATTGGGAAGCAGCATCCGGATCATCCGTTCGTCAAAAAACATCCCTGTTTTCCGGAACCCGGCAAGCCTGTTCACGGAAAGCGCAAAAGGCTTGAATTCCTTTCCTGCTTCCAGCATCGTGACCTGATCTGCTTTCTTTCCGGGCAAATGCCCGTGCTGTCATGTCATGTAAAATCCGGATCTGAAGCCGGGAGGCCCAATCCGGGGAAAAGCGTTCCAGGACCCCCAGCAATCTGAGAAAGAAAGCACGCCTGACCATATACTCATTTCCTCCCTGGACACTGCGCTGTAACAAATTACAACCAGCTCCTATTCAGCCACAAATGAAAGAATAGGACCTGGTTGCGTGCTGACTGTGACGATTCGCTACGATTTATTTCCGGATTATTGCGGCGCTTCAATGATACTGATGCCCATGATGATCCGGTTTCCGCCCGGCATGCGCGTAATCTTCATGTTGGCATACACCGGGACACCGGTGTCGATCAGGCGGTACGTCGTTGTAAAAACACCCGTCTCATCCAGCATCCGGATGAGGTTTTCTTTTGTGAAGACACTCAGGAAAGGAGCCCTGTCCGCCTCGTAGATCCGTGTGGCCACATCCCGTTTCACCGCCGCGAAGAACTGTTCGCCGTGACGCTCTACCGCCAGATCTTCCCTGCCGACCTGAGAGGTATATTCGATGAAATGCTCTGTGTCCAGATCAATCACATAGATATTATAATAGTCTGCGGCAAGCGCCCTTGCGATGTCCGCGTAGGACGTACCCTCCTCCGGCTCTGTGATAGAGAGGATCGCGATGGCGGCCGCGATATCTCCCTTGACCGGATTGGTGCTGACCCTCCGAATGTAAGTGTGCACTACATATCCGTCCGGCATCGTTTCATCGAAGAAGGCACGTCCGCTCATCTCCGAGCAGTATTGGATCACACGACAGAGGAAGCCGGAATGATACCGGATAAATGCATCTCCAAGGCCTGACAGCTCTATGTCGAAGAAACGCCGGAGGAAATCCCGGTAAGACTGGTTGCTGCGCACAAAGCGCGCAGCATCTCCACGGATCTCCACGATCCCCATGGGCAGCGTATTGAAGGAATGCTGGAACATGCCATCCTCACCTGACGTGATCACATCAAGATCATAGAGATTGACCCTCCCCACCGCTTCATAATAAGCGGACTCCTCCTGGTTTTCATATCCGATCTGGATTCCCTTCCGGTTCCGTTCAATGATCTCGGACAGGGGGATCGGCTTGCAATAGTAATACCCCTGAAGCTTGGAGCATCCGATCTCCTGGAGGAACTGCTTCTGTGCCTCGGTCTCAACGCCCTCACATACCGTATCCACGCCGATCGCCGTCGCCATCTCCATCAGCTTTGTCAGGATAATCTTGCCATCCTTGCCATCATCGAGCTTCTTCATGAAACTCATGTCAAATTTGATCAGGTCAAACCGGATGCTCTCCAGAACATCCAGGGAAGAATAACCGCTGCCGAAATCATCCATCCATACGGGGAATCCAAGAGACCGGAAGCGTTCGATCTGCTGTTTCATAAAATCAAAATTGCTCCCGATGATGCTCTCGGTAATCTCGATCGTGATCCTGTCACGCGCGATCCCTGCCTGATCCACCCGGCTGCGGATCTCCTCCACGATGTCACACGCATCGAAATCCGAACGGGAAAGATTTACGGAATGGGGGACAACTGCCAGCCCCACCTCTTTTTGATGGAGAAGCTTCTCCAGGATCTGATCCAGCACATACAGATCCAGCCGGTAGATCAGCCCGGCCTCCTCCAAAGCGGGAATGAATTCTCCCGGGGACAGCATTCCCCAGGTTGGGTCTATCCACCGCGCGAGGGCTTCCTCATCACAGACCTTGCCGTTCACGGCCCTGACCAGAGGCTGGTAAAAAACCTGTACCCACTGCTCAGATAACGCCTGATCCAGGTGGTTGACGATATAGCGTGCCTTCAGGAGCTGCTCCTGCATTCCCTTTCTGAAATAGGTGAAACCGGAGACAAAAGTCTTTCTCCGAAGGTCACAGGCGTACTTTGCCCTGTCGCAGGCAACGCTGACATCGACGTCTTCGATGCTGTTCTGGTAGATTCCCACCCGGACAGGCAGCGACCTTTGATCGTTGATCTCCTGGCACGCATCGAAGATCTCATGCAGTTCCTTCTCCAGGCCTTGTTCCTCGACCACTGCGGCGAAATGATCCAGGCTGAACCGGCACACATGCCTCCTGCCGTAGTGATCCTTCAGAATCTCTGCAAATGCGCAAAGCAGCCGGTTTCCCTCCTCAAACCCGTACTGGCGGTTGAAATGCTTCATGCCGATCAGGTTAATATACAGAAGCGCCGGTTTTTTCCCTGCCTCAAGCATGGAAGCCTTGTGTTCCAGCGCCAGCAAAAAGAAGGAGCGCATGTTCGGAAGCCCGGTCAGGTCATCCGTATAGATCCGGCGATTGAGGTCATCGATGTATTCCTTTTGCTTATCCCGCATCAGGCGGAAGGCATCCGTCAGCTCTCCGACCTCATCTTTGCCTTTATAATCCAGCTCAACATCATAATCCGCCGCGGCCAGCTTCCGGGCTGCGGATGTCAGCCGCTGCAGGGGACGGGTGGTAGCAGTCAGGGCGATCATCAAAACCGTGAAGAAGAGGACAATGGCAGCGATCAGGATCAGCAGGATCCGGTTGACCAATGAGATCCATGGCGCGTTGATCTCCTTTACCGGCGCGGTGATGACCAGCTTCATTCCATTTTGCAGGGTGGAAAACGACATCTGCCGCTTCTCCCCCTCTGCCGTGTAACGGATCATGGTATCGCCGCTGCTTTCATTTTGCAGTATCATATCAGAAACGGAGGGATCTGAAAGCTCCGGGACAATCCCCTGGCTCAGGTTCGGATGATAGAATATGTGGCCGCTTGCGTCACACAGGCTGGCAAATCCTGTCTCATAGACCTTGATCGGCCGCACCTGCTCCACCATGGTGTCAACCGGGATATCCATCCCCAGCACGCCGATCAGCGTGCCCATATTATAGATCGGTACCAGATAGGAGCAGATCCATATCTCATCCAGAAAATGAGCAGTATACGGACCTACCCACGAGGGCCGGCCGCGCTCGATCGGTGTGTAATACCAGGTAGTGTGTTCTTTATCCTTCGGATCCAGTGTTCTTGCATCCAGGGGTTCCCGTCCAACAAAGCCTGCTTTTCCGACCCGGGAATAAAAGAAGCCGTGCACATTCTCGCTGACTTCCGGATTGATGCAGTAATAATAGGTGATACTGCCATACGTATGGCTGGCGACGCTTTGGAAGGTATCCTGAATCTGGCTGCAGTATACGGCCAGGTAAGCGTCCAGCCGGTTTTCCTGCTCCTTCGTCTTCGTGCTGCCCGCCGCATAGGTTCCCGCGCCGCCGCATTCGGCCAGGACCACACTGTCCAGGGATTCGATCGCTTCACTCGCGGTCATTTCCACAGCCTGCTCTATGCTGGAAAAATACTGATTCAGGATGTTCTGCGTATCCTGCCCGATGAGACGCATCATCTCAACGGACTCATGGTCCGTCACCGTCCGGACCGGAGCATAGCAGACAGCGATGACCCCCAGGACGGTCGCAAGAATCACGGCAAGGGTGATGGCCGTAATTTTAAATCGAATGGTATGTATCTTCATCGCTTCTTCTCCTCATGAGAATCTGTGACAGACATGTCCCGGTATCTGTTTTTGACCGATCCGTTCCAGGAGTGATGCAGCCCCTCCAGCCGCGTTGAAGAAACATAGGTGTAAAGCCTGGAGAACAGCGGGATCCAGGCTGCATCCTCCTGGACGATCGTTTTCTCCAGCTCCCGGTACTCCCGGACGCGCGCATCCGGGTCTGCGATCATACGGGCATCGCGGATCCGTTCCATGATGTCTTCGCGCGGATAGCAAAGGCTCCGGAACCGGGTGTTTTCTTCACTGCCAAAGAATGTATAGAAGAAGTTGTCCGGATCATTGATGTCTGCGGTCCATGTTGCGCAGTAGCAGGCAAGGCTGCCGCTTTTCCTTTGTTCCATGAAACGGCTGTCAGGCAGGATTTCCACCCCTGCGTGTACGCCGATCTTTTCCCACATGGATACGGCTGCCCGGATCATGGATAGTTCACTTAAGGAGGTGGCGGAACTCACGCTGAAGGTCAGGGAAAACCCGTCCGGATAGCCTGCCTCCCGCAGGAGTTTTTTTGCATCCTCCGCCGAATAGGGGATCTCGTCAAGATCCGGATTGCACCCATACAGTCCCTGGGGCATGATCCCGTTCTCCACCTGCCCCCTCCCGCTGTATCCGACGTCCAGCAGGATGGGACGGTTGATGGAATACTGCAACGCTTTCCTGACTCGCACGTCATCCAGCGGGGCAACTGATTCATTCAGGGCAATATAAGTAATGCTGATCCGCCGGACACTGTAAAGCCTGTCCTGATAGATATCTCCGTGCATAAAGTATTCGGAGGCTCTTCCCACGTCATCCAGATTCAGGATGTCCAGCCCGCCGTTTTCAAACATCAGCCGGATCTCTTCCGGATCGGTCAGGAAACGCAGGTTCAATCCTGCGCAGCGCGGCGCACCCTGCCAGCAGTCCGCATTTGCCTTCAGAAGCATGCCCTTTCCCGGCACCCATTCCTGCAGAATGAAGGGGCCTGTCCCGATGGTCCATTCCGGGTCTGTCCCGAAACGGGTGCCTGCTTCCCGCGTGGTCTCATCGTCCAGAATGGAAGCGCCTGGCATGGACAGGGAGGCGAGGAAAGCCTCAAAGGGTGCCTCAAGGGTGATTGAGAAATCGAGATCCCCCAGCACCTGGAAGCCTTCCAGATGGTTTGTCTCGCCTGCCTCCAGGCGGTCTGCGCCGACGATATTCTCAATGATATCCCGGTTGCAGGTATCCGGGTGGGTCAGCAGCCGGGTAAATGTATACAAGACGTCAGCAGCCGTCAGCGCCGAGCCGTTGCTGAACCTGACTCCTTCTCGCAGATGAAAGGTATAGGTGCGCCGGTCCCCGGAGATCTCCCAGCTTTGCGCAAGGGAAGGCCTGATCAGAGCATTTCCCTCCTCGTCATTCTCCATCTCAACCAGACGGTCAAACACATTCTGGGCAATGGTATAATGAATCGTCGTACACTGAAAGTCCACCGTGTCAGGCTCGTCCTCAATGGCAATCAGATAGCGCGAAGGATCCTCCGAAGGCTCCTGCCCGGGTTCCGGCTCTGTCGTGGCATCCTTATGGGAGCCGGAGGAACACGCGGACAAAAACACGCTCACCAGCACAAGCATCAACATCAGCACCCGGCGGTATCCATGTCTGTTGGAAATGAATCTGTTCATGCCGCACCCTCCTGTTCCATGGCGTGGCTTTGGTTCACGATGTAAGTTTGATCATACAACCCCTGCTATACAGTTTTGATTATACAACTTTTGTTCTTCTGATTCCATGCTTTCTTTCCATAGGCAGGATTGTTCCTGCATCAGGGAAGTTTATCTATATGCATCTATGAAACAAAGAAGACAAACGGGCAGAATACCAGGCATATGAGAATCATCCAAAACCGTAAAGGCGAGATGCCTGCCCATAATAAAACGGCATAACCGGATATGTATTCCAGTTATGCCATTTCTTTCGGGACTACAATATCCCATAGACCGCCTGTCGTTGGGCAGATTCTATTTAAGTGCAAAGCGCAATGCATGAGCATAGATTCATCTTCGCGTCAGCCAAAGCTGATATGTAATTCGCTGCGTCCTGCAGCTCATCGGGCTCAGCGGAAACGGGATTTCTTCATCTGATACAGTTTTTCGTCCGCAAGGACAACCATTCTCCTGAGCGCCTGCTCATCGGCCGGCGTTCCTTCTTCATATCCATAGCTGCAGGAGAAATCATCCTCCTCCGGCAGGGTGTCCAGCCGGATCCGGCGGATCGCGTCCGCCCATATCATCAGCAAAGATCCGATCTCACTTTGAGAGTCACCCTCCAGGATCATCAGAAACTCATCCCCGCCATATCTGTAAGTGCTGGCTTCCCCGAAGAAATCTGTAATCTTTTCCGCGAAAGTCTGCAGAATCTCGTCGCCGACCGCATGACCATAGGTATCATTATACCGCTTGAAATGATCCACATCGCACATGACCACCCATACATTTTTCCTGCAATAGTTTGGGAAATCCACACGCAAAGCAACCCTGTTTTTCATTCCTGTCAGCTCGTCATGGCTGGAACGATGCTGCAGGTTTTGGGTATACCTGTTCAGATCCCTTACCATTTCAATATTCCGCAGCTCCATTCCATATCTCAGGACAACCCCAAAGCAGGTCATAAAGATCATCATGCCATAAACGGCAAAGTTGATCTGGGCAGATCCATCTGCCTGGAACAGAAGTAAGAAAAGTGCTATATAGCTCACCAGGATCCGTATGATTCCCCAGGCAGGATAACAGCAAACCAGCAGCATGAATCCGATCTGTACCGTGTCCATGATCATCATCTGGTTTCCGCGCAGGTACATCCTCCAGGAGACCACGATGCCCCAGACAGAAAACAGCCAATAGAACAATTCCATCATCCAGGCCGTGCTTTTCCTGGAAGCCGCGAAGGGATCCTTCCCCCAGCGTCCTGATATCACGAAAACGAAAACAAAGATACTGACACAAATGACGAGACTGTTCAGGGCCAGAGAATGCCACGATCCGTGGAGAACATAATAGCCCCCGTAGAGAACCAATAATACGATCGTGAACCCCAGAAACAGCGGACTGACTTTTCTGATCAGCTGGATATTGACCTGGTTAATTCCTTCATAAGAGCTTTTCTGTACATCAGGAAACAACCACCGCATTAACCCTGTGGCGACCCTTCTGTTTTTCTTTTTCATTTTCATAAATCCTGTTTAAATAAATTGTATAAATCCTTTTTTAATCTTTTATGATTATACTCAACTATCAATAGAATGCAACCGTATGTGACAATATGGAATATGAAATATCAGTGAATATTTGATTATTAATGAAAGATCAGTGAATTGACCGGTATAATCTTATCTATATTTTGTCTGTATAATTTAGGAGCTGTTACAAAATAAATTGTGCAGATTGCGCAGGATTTTCATTCGA
>CAMORF010000050.1 GCA_946623485.1 uncultured Clostridia bacterium | reverse complement strand
AGCTTCCTTGCTGGCGATAAAGGCATGCCTTTCTCCCCGGCCAAGGAAGCCGGGGAGAAACCCGCCTCATCTATGAAGCCTGGATCAGCTCTGCATTGCGGGAAAAGATCTGATCCAGATTCACCTGATCCCGGAAGCGGACATCGGAGGATCCCCCGATCCGGAAACGGACACCTGTGATCTGGTCCTCCGGACAAGAATCAATGATTGCATTCGTAAATGCATAGATCACTGTCTCCGGATCCGCCGCAGCCTCCACGGCAGGGGTGCTGTTGACCTCTTCGCTGAAGTCTACGATGCAAAACCCATTACTTACAGAAACATCCTGCACCAGCGTTCCCTCCACGGCAACTGCCTGCATATGCTCCCCGCGCGGCCCTTTCAGCATCTGTTCAATTGCAAGGCGCTCTTTATTGAGGTTGGAGGAATAGTAAACAGTCCTTGTTTCCCTTTTAATAGAACGTCCGTCTGCTGACGGAAAATATAAAACCAGTTCCGCATTGCGGTAGGAATTGATTCCTTCGCCTTTCGGTACAATGAAGGTATCTTCTGTCATCGGCCCGATCTCCTTGTCACCAAGCACCAGGCTTTGGGACTCAACCGTGAACCGGACCATGTCCACTCCGGGAAGCTGCAGCAGCGTATTGACCAAAGCCCCCCGCAGCAACAATTCCCGGGTGGAATCCAGGCTCAGATAATCCACACTGAAATCCACGCCGATTTCATTGATTCCCGTCACAGTCGAATTGATTGTAATGCCCTCCGGCAATGCCGATCTGACATCTGACGTATCCGGCGTCCGGAACGCATCCAGGATTTCCTGAAGGATCCCGCCAAAATCTTCGCTTTGCGGCTGATAAGAATGCCGGACCAGGGCAGTTCCATCCAGATTCGTATAGTAAATCAGGTATTTCCCCCCAGGGGCTTTTACAACGTCGCCAGCCTCCTCCTGCCTCCTGGTGCACCCGGCAAGGCCAATGGCAAGGAGGATGGCGAAAACTGCCGCAGCAGCCCGATGCAGCCTTTGTCTTTTCATTTCTGTCCCCCTCACACCTCTTCCGCTTCCTGCTCAGAATACCGCAGCGGAATTCTTACCGTAAAGGTAGTCCCTTCCCCTTCCCTGGAATAAACGCGGATCGCGCCATGGTGCATCAGCACAGCCTGCCGCGTAATCGCAAGGCCAAGCCCCGTTCCGCCGATTTCCCTGGAATGAGATTTATCCACCCGGTAAAACCGTTCAAAGATCTGCTCCTGATCCTGAAGCGGAATGCCGATTCCCGAATCCTGAACCTTCACAAAGAAATAGGTACTGTCCACATTCAGGGAAATGTGAACCCATCCATTCTCCTTGTTGTATTTGATTCCATTTTCCACAAGATTGGAAACCGCCAGTGTAAACTTTGTCTGGTCCACCTGCGCGATGATCGGCTTGTAGCTCTCAAGCGCGATCTCGATGCCCCGTTTTGCAGCAATCGGCCGCAGCCGTTTCAGGATCAATCCGATCAGGTCATTGATATTGGTATCCTCGATATGGATATCCGGAGAATTCCGGTCCATTTTCACCAGATCCAGAAGATCCGTAATGATCTTGTTTTCCCGGTCAATCTCTTCCCCGATGTCGATCATGAATTCATGGTAAAGCTCATTGGGTACCTCCCCGAATTCCGCCTGCTGGATCAGGGAATCCGATAAGACCTTCATGGATGTCATGGGGGTCTTCAGCTCATGGGAGACGTTCGACACAAACATCTGCCGGGATTCCTCCTGCGCCTGCAGCCTGTGCCGCATCTGATTATACGCTTCAGACAAAAGCGCCGTCTCCGTATACTCCGGCATCGAAATATCATCTGAAAGAAAATCGGTTCCCCCGGAATTCATCATTGCCGTTACCTTCCGGAAGGGACGGACCAGCAGCCTGGAGGAATAGATGGATGCCGCAATGATCAGGCCGATCAGGACAACCTCCAGGATCAGGACATCCCTGGACAGATTTCTGCGCGCGACAATGATGTCCGTCGTGGGAATGGATACGATAAATGCGCCAACCACCGCCTTCGTCGTCTCCTCAGTGACCGGGCATACAACCTCGATAAAATCATTTTCCGCGTTATAATAATCCGTAGTCTTGCCCTGGAAACATTCGATCAGTTCCCTGGCGATAATCGTCTTTCCCACATCAAGCAGATAAGTGTCCCGGATAATCTCATACCTGCTGTTTACCAGGATCACCCGGCCGCTGTACAGATCCGCAATCTGATTCAGCTCCTTGTCCACGACATCCGAACTACCGTCCTGCAGGTATCCCGCGTCAATGATGTCAGCGCTGAGCCGGCTGCACTGGTTCCGGATCATGGAAGCACGCATGGAGACGGTCTGCTCCTCAAACCCGTTCAGGATCCCGCCTTTCATCAGAAAAACAGGGGCCAGCCCGATCAAAAGCAGCACGATCAGTACGCGGAAATGCATGCTCTGAATGATTCTTTTCAGCTTTCCTCCCTGCTTCATTTTCAAACATCACCTTCCTGCCATGCTTCCGTACCCGGAATATGACGCAGCAAAATCCGGAATATGACACAGCATAATTCGGTTGCACAGCCTGCTATACGCCCTCATCCCGGCTGGAGACTGTCTGCAGATTCTAACGCGCGGATCTCCCTGGCAAATGCCATGGAAATCCGCGCGGCCGGTTCTGTCTCATACAGCAGCATCAGGCAAACTGATCAATGCTGGAAATAATATCCGACGCCCCACTTCGTATGGACATACTTTGGCGCAGACGGATTGTCCTCGATTTTTTCACGGAGCCTCCTGATATGGACATCCACCGTCCGGACATCCCCGGGATATTCAGCCCCCCACACCAGGTTCAGAAGATTCTCACGGCTGAAAACCTTATTGGGATTCATCACCAGAAGCTCCAGCAAATCAAACTCTTTTGCTGTCAGGTTCACTTCATGCCCTGCAATCTGTACCCTTCTGGCGTCGCAATCAAGCTTCAGGTCGCCAATGATGATAATCCTGTCATTTTTCTCCGGTTCCCCGTGGCTTTGCGTTCTTCGCATAATCGCTTTGATCCGCGCCTTCACCTCAAGGATGTTGAAGGGCTTGGTAATATAATCATCCGCCCCATATTCCAGGCCGAGGATCTTATCCATATCCTCTCCCTTCGCGGTCAGCATGATGATCGGTACATCCGAAAACTCCCGGATCTGCTGACAGGCGGAAAGCCCGTCCAGCTTTGGCAGCATCAAATCCAGCAATATGATATCATAGTTGCCTTCCCTGGCCTTCTGAACGGCCTCTTCCCCATCATAGGCCGTATCAACTTCCATGTCTTCCTTTTCAAGGCTAAAACGGATTCCCTTCACGATCAGTTTCTCATCATCTACTACAAGCACTCTCTTCGGCATGTTTTCCCTCTTAACTGTTCTGGATGCTAAACCGTAATCCTGTCTCGAATCTTCTCATAGGTACTGTTCTTAATCCCGCTGATGTTCATGACATCCTCGGTTGATGAGAACCATCCTGTCTCTGTGCGGTAACGGATGATCGCATCTGCCTTGGCTTCCCCGATGCCGGGAAGCGACATCAATTCTTCCTGGGAAGCTGTATTCAGATTCACAAGGTTGCTGCCTCCCGCCGGCTTTGCGCTGCCGGTGGCCGCACCGCTCATTCCATCCGCAGCGGCACCCGGAGCCAGACTGCTTCCTGCCGCTGACACAGATCCCGGAGCAGAAATCCGGGCAGATTGTCCTTGTTCCCGGAACGCAGCAGTCTCCTCCCTGGTATAAGCGACCAGCATCTGCCCATCCGCAAGTGTCTGAGCCTGGTTCAGCCATTGCTGGTCAGCGCGATCCGTAAATCCGCCTGCAGCATCAAGCGCATCGCAGATTCTGGATCCTGACGGAAGATAATATACACCCGGTTTCACAACTTCGCCGCATACATACACCGCAATCTCGCTGCCGGAATCTGTTTCACCTTTGGAGGCATTCTCCGCTGGCGAAAGCTGTTTCAATCCGGAGGCATTCTCCACTGACGGACCCTGTTTCACTCCTGGGCCATTCTCCTCCGCTGTCACAGACGCAGCACCGTCATTGGGGGAAACAACTTCATCCAGGCCTATAGCGCTCCCGGCTTCCTCAGACACCGGCATAAGCCCAGTCACCGTAATTCTGGAAGGGCTGCTGCAGCCGCCCGCCATCAAAACCAGAGCCAACGCCATTCCGGATATGCCAAACCGGATCAAAGAACTGTATTGATTCCATTCCACTGCACAACTCCTGACTGTCCGCGCCAGGTCTGCCCCGTCATGCAATGATCAATTTTACCATACCGGAGGCAGATATTTCAATGTCCTTTCGCAGCAAGTCCTACTCCCGGCATCATTCCGGCGAATGGATCTATAATGCTGATATAACCTTCTTTGCACGGTTGAAATGAACCCGTCAGCGGTGGTATAGTTCGATATTAGTAGATAGAACAAAGAGCATAAAGGAGTATCCCATGCGCCGTATGATCGCTATTTCGATCTTCAGTATTCTGGCTCTTGTAATCGGCAGTTTTATCATCTTATACCGATACAGAGAAAAAGCAATCCAATCCCAGCAGATGACAGAGAAGACCTCTTCTTTGCAGTCTGAAACGCAAAAAGAAGCCCTGCAGCCTCAGACGCAGCCGCCTGCCCCCGCTCCGCCCCAGACGGAAACGCCGCAGACAGAAGATCCCGCGCTGCACGCGGAGGATAGCATCTATTCCTTCCTGCAGGGTCCTGTCGCATGGGAAAGCAAAGCTCCCTGGTCCGGCATCTGGTGTGAATCGGAGCTGGATGGAGGACTGTTCAGCGTATTCGGCTGCGGGTTATGTGACCTTGCAAGCATCTACAGCACGCTGAGTCCCTATGAATGCTCCCCCCTTGATATGTATGCCCTGGCCCGTAAGGTCACAGACTACGCTCCCGGGGACGGAGCCGGCGCCATCGACTGGCCTTACATGGTGGATGCCCTGCAAAAGACAGGATTTACGGCACAGCTTCGGGAAAAAGACAAAACATATGAAGCATTCCAGAAAGCAGTCACGGACATCCCCGGGGCAATCGTTCTGATCTCGAGCGAAGAGGATGATACCTACTGGCAGGACACCCCCGGGCATTATGTGAACATCTGGCATTACAATCCTGAGACCGACCAGGTATTCATCGGGGATTCCGGCAATCCGAAACACAACCGTCAGTGGATCCCGCTGCGCTACATCTATGATGCGCTGGCCTCGGACAGTGCCTGGCAGTACATGCTGATTACTTCTTATGAGGAAGACAAAAACACCTGGAAGTATTCCGGCATCCACGAAAAATGGACCCGCCCTGCTTATTACAAAGCGAAGCCTGAGTCCAAATCTTTGCTGATGCCGGCTCAGGAGTGATGGAACAGGGGACGGTTCTCCGTTTCACCCTGCGGGGTGAAACGGAGAACCGTCCCCTGTTCCATCATCTTCCGTTCTCAGTCCATGCAATGGCGGCATCAACTGCCCGTTTCCATCCCGAAAGCAATTCCTGCCGTTCTATCTCCGGCATTCTCGGAACAAATGAATGCCCAAGCGCCCAGGACTGCTTTACGTCTTCAGTGTCCTTCCAGTATCCAACCGCAAGCCCTGCCAGAAACGCTGCCCCCATGGCGGTGGTTTCCACGCATTGAGGCCGTATGACTTCCGCATTCAGGATATCTGACTGGAACTGCATCAGGAAATTGTTGGCGCTCGCGCCGCCATCCACCTTCAAGTGACGGATCGTCAGCCCGGAATCCTTTTCCATAGCATGCAAAACATCCGCTGTCTGATAAGCAAGAGACTCCACGGTCGCACGGATCAGATGTTCCTTCGCAGAGCCTCTTGTCAGGCCGACAATCGTCCCCCTTGCCTCCGGATTCCAATAAGGAGCGCCGAGCCCCGTGAAAGCAGGCACAACATATACGCCGGCAGTATCCGGAGTCCTGGTACAGTAGTCTTCCGTATCCGCCGCATTTTTAATCATCCTAAGCTCGTCTCTGAGCCACTGGATCGAAGCCCCGGCGACAAAAACAGACCCTTCCAACGCATACTGGACCTTCCCCGGCGCCATCCCTACCGCAATGGTTGTCAGGAGCCCGTTCCCGGAAGAAACAGCCTTCTCTCCTGTATTCATCAGCAGGAAACAGCCTGTTCCATAAGTATTCTTCACCTCACCCTCCCGGAAACAGCACTGGCCGAACAGTGCTGACTGCTGGTCTCCGGCAGCGCCTGAAATCGGGATTCCGTCTCCGATCATGCAATCCTTTGTCCTTCCATAGACCGCGCTGGAAGGCACCACCTTCGGGAGCATGCAGGCAGGGATATCCAGGCGTTTCAGGATCGCTTCATCCCAGCAAAGATTATGGATGTCATACAACATTGTCCGGGAAGCATTCGTATAATCTGTCACATGAACCTGCCCTGCAGTCATCTTCCAGATCAGCCACGTATCGACCGTTCCAAACAGCAGCTCCCCGCGCTCAGCCCGCTCTCTCGCTCCTTCCACATGGTCAAGAATCCATCTCAGCTTCGTTGCGGAGAAATAAGGATCCGGAATCAATCCGGTCTTTTCCCGGATGTAATCCCCGAACCCGTCCGCGGTCAGCTCCGGAATCATATCCGCCGTACGCCGGCACTGCCATACGATCGCATTATATACCGGCTGTCCGGTTGTCTTATCCCAGACAATCGTCGTCTCTCTCTGATTCGTTATCCCAACTGCCGCAATGTTCTCCGGGCCGGCTCCCAGCTTCCCCATCGCCTCCGCCGCCACGCCAATCTGCGAAGACCAGATATGCATGGGATTATGCTCCACCCATCCCGGATGGGGGTAAATCTGCTTAAACTCCCGCTGCGCGACGGAACAGATATTGCCGCTCCGGTCAAACAGAATGCACCTTGAGCTGGTAGTCCCGGCATCAAGCGCCATAACGTACTGATACACATCCATGATTCCAGTTTTCCTTTCCTGCATTTTCTTCTAATCAATGCATGTTTCCCTGCGCTTCTCCATCGCTTGCAGATACTGTCTGAACGGCTGGCTTCCAGATCATTTTGCACTGTCAAAGCCAATCGGCCGCCCGGATCAACATGACTGAACAAACACATTTTAAAGAATTCAGGCAAAGAATGCAATGTGAAATCTGAAACAGGCATGTTTATATGAAGCGAACGATCTGTCAAAATGAGCGTCAGCGATGCATTCACAGCGGGTTATGGATCAGTTATACGATGGATGTGACAAATTACTGATGCCCCTGTTTCATCATTGAATAAGGAAATCACGGCACTCAGCGCTCACTTGTCTTGGCTTTTCTCAGGCTTTGTCTCATCCGCCACTTCCTTGACGAAGTCAGTCACTCCCTTGATCACATCACCTACAACTGGCTTAGCCGCTTCATATGCTTCATTTATCATCTTCATGGCATTCTTGCCTGCTTCCTGTGCTTTCGGCTTTGCATCCTCTGCAATCTGCTTTACCACAGGAATGGCATCCATGGCAGCCTGTCTCAAGTTTCTGACCGCCTCCTTCACCACAGGCTTTGTCTCTTCAGCTGTCTCCTTTGCCTTATTCATTGCCTGGCTGCCCGCTTCTTTCCCAGACATGAAGGCCGGATCCATGTAATCCTTGTGAATGACAGACTGGGATTCTAATTCAGAACAGCCGGGAGCTGTCCTCATCTCAAACAGCTCCTCCTGTCAGCTGCAGCTCTTCTGCATGTGCTTTCATACCATCAATGACAATTGCTGACACTTCTTTGATATCCATCCCCAACATCTCGCAGCCTTTGAGGATCAAAGGTCTGTCGCATTTTGCCGCGAACTTCTTATCTTTCCATTTTTTCATAAAGCTCTTTACTTCCATATCGGTAATTCCGTTTGGCCGCATCCTTGCCGCTGCCTGTACAATCCCGGTCAGTTCATCAACAGTAAAGAGGCTCTTCTCCATATCCGTGACCGGTTCAACATCCGTACATATTCCGTAGCCGTGGGAAAGAATCGCACGTATATCTTCTTCCGGAACACCAAGCTCTCGAAGAGGCTCTTCCGTATGCGCCAGGTGCTCATCCGGATATTTCTCATAATCATAATCGTGCAGCCAGCCGACTGCTTCCCAATGTTCCTTATCCTCCCCAAAATGCTCTGCCATTGCACCCATCGCCGCAGACACATTCGCTGCATGCAGGATGAGATGCTCTTCCGTGATCATCTGCGCATTGATATGTTTCGCTTTTTCCAGTGTCAGCTTTTCCATTGTTTTATCTCCTCTTAATACCAGCAGTTATTCCTGCGGATGATTTTTCAGCCACTGTATCAGATCCAGGCTTTCATATAACGGGTTCCCTTTATGAACAGGCACGGAACCTGTCTCTTCCCACATAGCGCTGCCATTTTTCTGATTGCTTCTTTAACGATCGATACTATCACGATAAACGATATCTATTCTCCCTGTAGATGAAATATACTGCATCACCCGCCGACAATATCTTTTTCATTATACATAATTTGTGACATCAGCGCCACTGCCGCTTTTCTTAAGCAGCGTTGTTTCATGAAGTTTCATGAAACTGGAGCGTTGATTTCTGTTGACTCATTTTTCATCAGATAATATGGTTTTCATCAATTGATAAAAGGAAGTACCTATGATAAATCAGAAGCAATGTCGGGAATAAATCCAGAAATCATGTCGGGAATAAATCCAGGAATAAGACCGGAAATCAGACTGGTCAAAATCCACAAAGACAGTGTCTGCATCCTTGGCATCGTCCAAAAGTCTGCTATTATAAAGATAAAACAGGATGCATGGAGGAAATAAGATATGAAGCATATTCTTCTGATTGCAACAGGTGGAACCATTGCGTCCAGATCTACCGGTGCCGGTCTGTCCCCTCAGATATCGGCTGATGAACTGCTCTCATATGTCCCGGAAGGAAAGTCCCTTTGCCGGATCAACGTGATGCAGCCATTCAGTCTGGACAGTACAAACATTTTCTGGAAACACTGGCTTCTGCTTTCCGGATTGATACAGAATCATTACGACTATTATGACGGGTTTGTGCTTTGCCACGGGACAGACACGATGGCCTATACTGCAGCGGCGCTTTCCTATCTGATCCAGAACAGCCCAAAGCCGATCGTCATCACAGGGGCTCAGAAGCCGATTGACCTGCCTGATACAGATGCACGTACAAATCTCATCGACAGTATACGATATGCTGCTGATGACAGAGCGCATGACGTCTGCATTGTCTTTGGCGGTTCTGTAATTGCCGGAACACGGGCAAAAAAAGAAAGGACCAAAAGCTATAACGCCTTCTCGAGCATCAACTATCCACCAATCGCAGTGATCCAGGACAGAAGAATCATTTTTTACATCGATAGCAGGAAGCCGGATCGGAGTGAAACGGTCTTTTCCGACCGGCTTGGAGCGAACGTGTTCCTCTACCGCCTCATCCCGGGAAGTGACGGAATCATCCCGGAATTATTGATGGAGCGATATGACGCTTTGATCATTGAATCCTTCGGTGTAGGCGGAATACCCGACTATGGAAATGCCAGCCTCAAATCTTCGATCCACCAATGGATTGCGGCCGGAAAGATTGTCGTCATGGCGACCCAGGTCCCCAACGAGGGCAGCGATATGTCCGTCTACGAAGTCGGCCATGCTGTAAAAAACATCTATGATCTCCCTGAATCTTATGACATGACCCTTGAAGCAGTGATTGCCAAAACCATGTGGATCCTGGGAAAAACGAAGGACAGAAAAGAATTCCGAAAACTGTTTTATACCACGGTGAATCACGACCTGCTCTTTGTCCCGGGATGAAACAGGGGACGGTTCTTCGTTCCATCCTCTGTTTCATCAGCGACTTTTGGTGACTTGAAGTAACTG
Source organism: uncultured Clostridia bacterium (assembly GCA_946623485.1). GTDB lineage: Bacteria > Bacillota > Clostridia > Lachnospirales > Lachnospiraceae > Porcincola. The sequence continues at coordinate 152 of CAMORF010000050.1, read as the reverse complement.
ACTCAGCTCATCAACGATCACCTCGCTGATATATAACTTATATGACAACCGTGTCGGCTGTTCCGGCAGAGTGCAATGATACGGTCTTGTCCCATTGTTATCTGCAATAGCAAAATAAACTTCACCCGGCAAACTGTCCTCATTATTCGGAT
>CAMORF010000049.1 GCA_946623485.1 uncultured Clostridia bacterium | reverse complement strand
GAGGCTGACCTTCCGTCCCCGCTGATGGGATATCCGGGCGCACTTGGCCTTGACCTGACGGAAGAAGCCGGCGACTTTGAGAAGATCCTGGCGAAGGTTGAAGAAGCAGTCGTGGCGAAGGGCGGCGAAGGCCGTTTCGGTACCTGGGCTTATTCCTATGGATACACCGTTTCCGCAGGCCTTGCGCAGCATGCGATGAATGTCATTGATGGTAAGTCCGAGCTGGATGATATCGATGATATCTCCGCGGCATACCAGGTCTTCTCCCCCGGCGCTGCCTGGAACGGATCCAACTACACCAACGCGGATACCGGAGTTAAGATGGACAACGTATTCCTGATCTACCAGGATACCTACATCATGGGTAACCCCGGAAAATACATGGGCTCCACGGAAGTGAAGGTGCCGGAGAAGTATTTCACTACAAAGTAATGAAGGCGGAAAACAGATATACTGGCTAACGAATTGACCGAACCAGGATTTGGGCACCGGAAACCGGTGCCCAAATCTTGGTACAGGGGAAAGAATAAGGCTGAGAGAAATGAATGAAGAAAAGACGCCATTGCTGAAGATGCAGGGCATCAAAAAAGATTTCTTCGGGAATCAGGTCCTGACGGACATCAACCTCACCCTGCATGAGGGCGAGGTGATCGGCCTGGTCGGCGAAAACGGCGCGGGAAAGTCTACCCTGATGAGGATCCTGTTCGGCGCCAACATGATCCGGGAAACCGGAGGCTATGAAGGCGAGATCATGATCAATGGCGAGAAGGTCCAGTTTCATTCTCCCTTTGACGCGATCGCGGCCGGGATCGGCATGGTCCATCAGGAATTCTCCCTGATTCCGGGATTCACGACGACGGAAAACATTCTGCTGAACCGGGAGCCGACCAGGAAAAGCCTGGTATCCGATATCTTTTCTGAACGGCTGAATACGCTGAACAGGAAAGAGATGGAAGACCGCGCCGCCGCGGCGATCGAACTGATGGGGGTGAACCTGGACCAGAAGATGCTCATCAGCGACATGCCGGTGGGGCATAAACAGTTCACGGAGATCGCCAGGGAGCTGTCGAAGAAGCATCTGAAGATTCTGATCCTGGATGAGCCCACCGCCGTGCTGACGGAGAAGGAGGCAGACGCGCTGCTTTCCGCGATCCGGGGAATGGCGCAAAGAGGCATCGCGGTGATCTTCATTACCCACAGGCTTCATGAGATCCTGTCGGTGTGTGACCGGGTCTGTGTCATGCGGGACGGGAAGCTGGTGACGGATGTTGCCGCGAAAGACACGGATGTGCCGCAGATCACTAAGTGGATGGTTGGCCGGGAGGTAAGCGAAAACAGCAAGCCCCAGGCAGGCGGAGAAGAGCGGCATGCAAGCGCGAAGACGATCCTTTCCGTCTCCCATCTGTGGGTAGACATGCCGGGAGAGACGGTCCGGGACGTGACCCTTGAGGTGAAGGAAGGCGAGATCCTTGGCATCGGCGGCCTGGCAGGGCAGGGAAAGCTTGGGATCCCGAACGGGATCATGGGGCTGTACCAGGCAGGCGGGAAAGTTATGTTCAAAGGGGAAGAGATCCCGCTCAACGCTCCGAGAAAATGCCTCGATGCTTCCTTTGCATTTGTCTCCGAGGACCGCAGAGGCGTCGGGCTTTTGCTGGATGAATCTCTGGAGTGGAATATCGCCTTCCCCGCGATGCAGATCCAGAATAAATTCCTGAAGAGCTACCTGGGCGGCCTGGTGAAATGGCGTGACGAAGCCGCGATCAAGGAAATCACGCAGAAGTACATTGATGAGCTGGCGATCAAATGCACCGATTCCCGCCAGAAGGCGCGGGAGCTGTCCGGCGGAAACCAGCAGAAGGTATGTCTGGCAAAAGCATTTGCCCTGAACCCTTCCCTGCTGTTTGTCTCCGAGCCTACCCGGGGGATCGATGTCGTCGCGAAGGTCCTGGTGCTGGATGCGCTGAAGAAGTTCAACCGGGAAAACCATGTGACCATCGTGATGGTCTCCTCTGAGCTGGAGGAGCTTCGGCAAACCTGCGACCGGATCGCCATCGTGTCCGGGGGACGGATCACCGGGATCTTCTCGGCTTCAGAGTCTGCGGAGACGTTTGGCGCGCTGATGCTCAGCAATGTAATATGAACAGGAGTAACAGATGAATACGAATGAAAAAAGCGGATTCGCGAAATTCATAGACAGTTTTGGCCTTCCGAGGCTGATCATCACGGCATTCCTGCTCCTGCTTCTGGTCGCGTGTCCTTTTGTCGGAGCAGATTTGCCGACGCAGATTTCCAACATTATCTCCAGGTTTTCCTGGAACGGTGTCCTGGTGCTTGCGATGGTGCCGATGGTCCATTCAGGCTGCGGGCTGAACTTTGGCCTGCCCCTGGGAATTATCTCCGGCCTCCTGGGCGCGACCCTTTCCATCGAGTTCGGGTTCACCGGCCCCATCTCCTTTGTGATGGCAATCCTGATCTCCACGCCATTTGCTCTTGTGCTTGGAAGCGGATATGGCTGGCTGCTGAACCGGATCAAGGGCGGAGAGATGATGATCGCGACCTATGTAGGGTTCTCGTCCGTCTCCCTGATGTGCATGATGTGGCTGGTGCTGCCGTATAAGAGTCCAAACATGGTCTGGGGTCTTGCCGGAAAGGGATTGCGTACCACGATTTCCCTGGAGGGCTATTACAACCAGGTTCTGGCGAAGTTCCTCGCGATTAAGATCGGGAACTTTACGTTCCCGACCGGGACGATTCTGTTCTTCGCGGCACTCGCGCTGGCGATGTGGGCATTTCTCCATACCAAGACAGGAACCGCTATGACAGCAGTCGGCTCCAATCCGGTGTTTGCCCGCGCGGCGGGGATCAATGTCAACCGTATCCGCCTGCTCTCCGTTATCATGTCCACTTGGCTTGCAGCCATCGGGATCCTGGTGTATCAGCAGGGCTTCGGGTTCGTGCAGCTATACATGGCACCCTTCTACATGGCGCTGCCGGCGGTCTCCGCGATCCTGATCGGAGGGGCAAGCGTGAACAAGGCAACCATTACCAATGTGATCATCGGAACGATCCTCTTCCAGGGCATCGTTACCATGACGCCTACCGTCATGAATAATATGATCCACATGGATATGAGCGAGGTCATCCGGATCATTGTTTCCAATGGAATGATCCTCTATGCCCTGACCAGAAAGACGGAGGCGGCCACATGAATACGAATGCGAAAAAAAGAGAGAAGGCAGGCGCTTTCCTGCGGCAAAGCTCCGTGCCCATCATGTTTGTGATTATCTGCGCTGTCTGCATTCCGATCTCGGGGCTGTCCCCCAGCTACCTGATCAATGAGATCGTTACGAGGATGGGGCGAAATGTATTCTTGATCCTTTCTCTCCTGATTCCGATCATGGCCGGCATGGGACTGAATTTCGGCATGACGCTGGGCGCCATGGCAGGGGAGATTGCGCTGATCCTGGTTTCCGACTGGCAGATCGTCGGGATTCCGGGCATGGTGCTCGCCATGATCTTTTCCGTTCCCTTCTCGATCCTGCTGGGGTGGTTCTGCGGCAAGATCCTGAATATGGCACGCGGCAGGGAAATGATCACGAGCTATATCATCAGTTATTTTATCAATGGTGTCTATCAGCTGGTAGTGCTCTACCTGATGGGCTCCGTGATCCCGATCCGTCATGGATCGATCAAGCTGCCCAGAGGATACGGCATCCGGAATACGGTTAGCCTTCTGAACATGAGGCAGAAGCTGGACAACCTGATCCCGCTGACGATCGCGGGCGTGAAGATCCCGGTCATGACATTCATCGTGATCGGTGTCCTGTGCCTGGTGATCATCTGGTTCCGGCGCACCAAGCTGGGGCAGGATATGCGCGCGGTCGGGCAGGATATGCAGGTGGCAAGGGACGCCGGAATCAACGTGGAGCGCACGAGGATCATTTCCATCATCATCTCCACCGTCCTGGCCGGGATCGGCATGGTCATCTACCTGCAGAATATGGGCAACATCGCGACCTACAGCTCCCATTCCCAGATCGGAATGTTCTGCATCGCGGCGCTCCTGGTCGGCGGGGCTTCCGTGGACAAGGCTTCGATCGGCAATGTATTCCTGGGCGTGATCCTGTTCCATACCATGTTCATCGTGGCACCCAAGGCAGGCGCGGCGATCACCGGCGATTCCATGATCGGGGAATACTTCCGTGTGTTTGTTTCTTACGCGGTCATCACGGTTGCGCTGGTCATGTATGAGACACAGAAGCGCAAGCGCAAGAGTCTGGAGGGGCAGAAGCTTGCCCAGGCACAGAAGGGGGAACAGAACAAGGGACAAAAGGAGGAAAATGAAGCATGAAGAAAAAAAGATCATTCATTTTCCGCCTGATCGCGCTTGCCCTGATCGCAGCCCTGGCCGCATGGATGTTTCTCATCGGGCGGGGGCACACTGTCTACTTTGACAACAAGAGCCTGACCGCGCCGGACGGCACGGCCTATGAACCATGGTATCAGATTGAGATCCTTAAGGACGGGCAGCGGGTCGCCAGGCTGAAGGCGGAAGACCGCGGCATGGTGGAGGTCATGGGCCAGAAGCTTACGGTAGAAGTGAAGCTGGCCAAGAGTAAGGATGGGAAAATGCAAGGCGGAACGATCGGCCTTGAGCTTCCTTACAACAAGGATGGAGTCATCTATAACCTCCCGGCCATGCTCGCCGGCGCGCAGGAAGAGGTGTACATGAGCGAATTCATACCGACTCCGGTGGAAGAGGAGACCGAGGAAGTCGTCGTCACGGACGAATTCGTGCTGCCTTCGGAAGAGTAACTATGTGATTGATTTTAGAGGAGTGCGATCGGATGATTATCCTGCGCAAATGTGTATAAGTTATTCCGTGACAGATCCTAAGGTGCAGATCCTAAGCATGAGAGTTGTCTGGCGGATAGATTCTGAACAGTGATAGATTCTGAACAGCGCTAATGAGAAATGCATCGGATTGTCTTTGGCTTCCGAACACACTTCGCTCTGAGCCGGGATGCACCCATATAAATATTTAAGGCAATATAGATTCAGCCCCCCGCTGTGAAATATGCAGAGCATTTTCGCAGCGAGGGGCTGAATTGATCGATGTGAATCCATGGATTCACAATCTGTGGAATCCGTGCATGGCTTCATGCCGCAAGAACCAGATAACGTGGAATCCGTGCATGGCTTCATGCCGCAAGAACCAGATAACGTGGAATCTGTGCATGGCTTAATGCCACACGAACCAGATAAACAGGTACCCGCACATCACGGCGGTCAGCGTAAAGGGTACACCGATCTTTATGAAGTCCTTGAAGGAGGCTTCATACCCTGCCTTCTTCAGAAGGCCTGTAGCCGTTATGTTCGCGGAGGCACCGATCGGGGTCAGATTGCCACCCAGCGTCGCGCCGGTCAGCAGCCCGAAATACAGCAAATAGGGCTCTACGCCCAGGGCCGCCGTAATGCCCCGGATCACGGGAAGCATGGTGGCGACATATGGAATATTGTCGATGAATGCAGAGGCCAGAACGGAGACCCATACGATGATGGTATACAGCAGGAACATATTTTTCCCGCCGACTGAAGCGATCGCGTTCGCGACATCGGAGATCAGTCCCACCTGCGTGATTCCCTCAATCACCAAAAACAGCCCCAGCAAAAGGAGAAGCGTCTCATAATCGATTGCTTTGACGGCGTGTACTGCGCCTTCCCCTTTATGTGTCTTCAGAAGATTCCAGACCGTTGCCACAGCCGCAAGGGCGCAACAGATCAGCCCGTTCGTCACGGACGGTTTATTCGGAAGGAAAGAGGCAACGATAAGAAGCACCACCATCAGGACCAAAAGGACTGTGGGGACATAATCCTCCACCTTTGTATACTCCTGCGCGGATACCTTTTGGCGGAAGCGTCGGAAGAGGATCATCATGACCGGCACCGTCATCAGAGCGCCTAGCTCGACCGCAAAGAAGATGCCGGGCCTTCCCTTCATCCAGAAGAAGGACAGGAAATCCATATCGGCATAGGCGCCAAGCATGATCGAGGTGGTATCACCGACAAGAGTTGCTGCCCCCTGCAGGTTGGAGGAAACCGCGATTGACAGGATCATCGGTACCGGGGAGATCTTCAGCTTCTTGCAGATCGCGATCCCTACCGGCGCAACCATCAGCACGGTTGCCACATTGTCTACAAATGCCGAAATGAATCCTGAAAAAACTGACATCAGGATAATGACCCACATCACCGTGGGCGCCTTATCCAGAAGCACGTCTGCAAGCAGATTCGGCATCTTCGACCGGATGAAAAAATCCACAAGCACCATGGTTCCCGCGATCATCAGAAGGACATTCCAGTTGATCGCGCCAGGAATGGCGGACAGGGGCAGAATTCCCGTGACCAGGAAGATGGCTGCCACCCCGAATACGATATAGATGCGCTTTGACATAAAGACAGTCATCAGCACATACATTGCCAGAAATACGATAATTGCCAGAATCTTCATATTAGTGTACTTCGTCCTTTCTTGCCTGCCAGAATCGGCACGGTAACAAAGATACCACGAAAAACCTGATACGTGAAGTCCTGATAAAGCATGGAGCATATTATTCTGGCAGACATTCTTCCCACATTCATCCGTCTCCTTGCGCCAAACTTTCTTCCCGCATTCGCCCGTCTCCTTCCGGCAGTGTCATATACTCCTTCCTCCAAGGCCGGAATCGTTCAAAAGCAGTTTGCCGTGACCGGAAAACTCTGTTATACTAAACGAGGTATAAGCCTCCCAAAGCATTGTGGTTTTCGCAAATCCCATGAATGATACGAGGAGCGCTTGTACCTTTTTTGCGGCAGAAAACAGGGGGATAACAATGACTGACAAGAAGCAGAGCTTGATTAACTCCGTTATATTTGCAGCAGTAATGCTGATTTTGATTTTCTTTGTATATAACTTTAGTATACCGAACCCGAACATGATTCTGGTTGCTGCTCTGGTGCTTTCGACCGCTATCGGCGGCTTCCTCCCGGGTACCATCTGCGCTGTACTTATGATGGTGTATTCCTTGTTTTTCTTCTCCGTGAATCATAGCTTTTTTCAGTTCACGGAAGAAAACCTTCATAAGATCGTGGTGATCGGGCTTGGCGTGCTGATCAACCTGGTCAGCGTCGGAATCCTGAAGCGGAACAGGGACAAAGCCGGCAGTGAACTGAGGAAGACAAATGAAGAACTCCTGAAGACGAACGGTCAGCTTGGACAGACGAATGAGGAACTGGCCAAGGTTAATGAAGCGCTCAAAGCGATGGCATCGAAAGACACCCTGACCAATCTCCGCAACCGTTATTCCCTCCGGCAGGACTTTGAATATTATGTCGGCCTGCCGCTTCACGTCCTGTTCATCGACCTTGATAACTTTAAGATGCTGAACGATACGAAGGGGCACGCGTATGGCGATAAGATCCTTTCTGCGACTGGCCGCTGCCTTTCCGAAAGCTTCCGTGCCTCGAACTGCTACCGTTATGGCGGCGATGAGTTCCTTATTATTAGTGAAAACAGTACGGACGCGGAATTTGAAGCCTGTTGCGGGCAAGCAAGAGAAGGGCTCAGCCGTCTTGGGGAAAATGTAAGCTTTTCCGGTGGTTACGTGTATGGCGTGCCGGATGACATCCATGAACTGAGAACCATGATCATGCAGGCGGACGAGATGCTGTACGATGCCAAGGGTGAAGGGAGAGACCGGTTCAAGGGGGCAGAGTTTAACCCGCGTTACACTCCGAAAGCGGAGGCAGTCGCGCATTACAAGAGCCATACGGATCATACGATACGGTGACATGCCACAGTTGCCATGCGAATGCCCGCAGATGCTATAGTTGCCATGCGGATGCCCGCAGGTGTTATGGCTGCCTTGCGGATGCTCGGGTATGCCACAGTTGCCATGCGTCTGAGCGCAGATAATGATACGGATACAGTAGTTTTTTCACAGTCAACGGTCATAAAGAAAGGTAAAAATGAACCAAGATAATATCATGACTGAAAAAAGTGTATATTCTGGCGGCGCCCTGCCCCAGAGCATCCGTCTTGTGGGCGTTGGAAATGCGCGTGAGCTGGGAGGATATCCTGCAGCAGATGGAAGCATCGTAAAGAGAGGCGTGCTTCTGCGCACTGCTGCGCTTTCGAGGGCAACAAAGAAAGATCTCCAGCGGCTTCATGAAGTCTACCATCTCGCGAAGATCATTGACCTGCGCACAACCGGTGAGGCTGTGTATGCGCAAGACCCGGAGATTCCTGGCGCGGCACACATCCATCTGAGAATCGTAGATGAGAAATATCTTGACTGGAAGCAAAAGAGCGCGAAGCCGGAAGACATCGCAGGGCTTGACCTGACAAAACCGGAAAACCAGATACGCCTGGCGGTAAAGATCGGGATCGTAGGGCCGCAGATGTATATCGGACTCATTTCCCGTGAGCAAGGACGGAGAGGCTATGCACAGATGTTTGAAGAGGCTCTGAAGCTGCCAGAAGGACACGCACTGCTCTTCCATTGCACGCAAGGCAAGGACCGGACCGGACTCGCTGCCATGCTGCTATTGTCTGCGCTGGGCGTGAACGAGCAGATCATCCTGGCAGATTATGAGCTGACCAACGCATACAACGCCGCCCTGATCGCATACGAACGAAGCATGCTGATGGCAACGGGCATCAAGGGGACTGAACTGGAGACATACCTGCGGGCCATGGACGAGGTGGATCCCAGGTACATGATCAATGCGCTTAACTGGATGAAGGAACACTACGGATCTGCCATGGGCTATATCCATGAAGCATTGGGAATCGATAAAAGTAAGGTCAGGCGTCTGCGGGAGAGGTATCTTGTCCGTCAGGATGCCTGAGTAACAAGCGCCTAAGGATCCGCTCATTACAAACTGTGAATCTATAGCAGCCAAGCAGTTATGATTGAGCAGATCCTAAGCAATGAAAACGCTGAAAGGCGAGGCCGAAAAAACAAGGGTGGTATCAAATATGAAATTAAAGAAGATAACAAAGGTGAAAATGAGTGCATTGATGCTGCTGGCTGCGCTTCTGAGCTTTCCTGCGGCTGCTTATGCAGAAGACACAGCAATCACAGAAGACACGAAGGATACGGGCGTTGCCAGGGTCAGCTATCTCGGTCCTGCAGGAACCTACACGGAAGAGGCAGTGCAGTTCTGGTTTCAGGAAGGGGAGAAGCTGATCCCGGAGGAGACAGTGAATGACGCAATCTCAGCGGTTCAGGCCGGGGATGCCGAGTATGCTGTCATCCCGCAGGAGAACACCTTAGGCGGCCCTACCGTGAATTACATAGATTCATTGATCGCATCGGAAGATATCTACGTCGTCGGTGAGATTGTGCTCCCCATCAGCCAGACATTGATGGGGATCCCGGGAACGAAGCTTTCAGAGATCAAAACTGTTTGTTCCCATGTGCAGGGACTGATGCAGAGTGAGGAATGGAGAAAGCAAAACCTTCCTGATGCGAAAGCCCAGGAGATGAGCAGTACTGCCGCTGCAGCAAGCCATGTGGCACAGCAGAAGGATCCATCCATCGCCGCCGTAGCGGCCCCTGGTGCAGCCCCTTTGTATGGTCTTGAAGTATTGGCGGAAAATGTGCAGATCACCGATGCGAACAAAACCCGGTTTTATGTGCTCTCCAAAACTCCTGCGGAAGAAGAAGGACTGACCCATGCAGTATTTTTCGCAACATGTGGAGGAGACCAGATTGACGACATCATCGTCGCGCTTCATGACAGCGGATTGGAGATGGTCACCCTGCACGACAGGCCGGAAGGCAGCAGGCTGGGCAGCTACCATTATGAGATCGAAGCAGAGAATCCGGATGGAATCACGGAAGAACAGATCAATGCCGTCTGCGCAGCCGGAGCAGTACGGTTTGCCGGATGCTTTGAGGCGGTAGAAAAAGAAAGCAAAGCAGCATGAAGACTGAATTATGACAGACTACAAGGCATGCTGAATCGTTACGAAAAAATAGAGACCAACCATCCAAGCCAGGATGGAACAGGGGACGGTTCTCCGTTTCATGCATGCATGAAACGGAGAACCGTCCCCTGT
>CAMORF010000048.1 GCA_946623485.1 uncultured Clostridia bacterium | reverse complement strand
CGGAAATGCACTGGCAGTGGTACCTGTACTCTGGGAGGGATTCAGGGAGATCGATGACACGCAGTTTGTCATCACGCTGAAGGAACCCTATGCCGCTTTTCTTGCCAATCTTTCCAGCCCGGGTGCTTCTATTCTGGACGAAGAAACGACTGAAAAAGCAGGCGAACGATTCGGACGGGAGAGCGAGGTAACCATCGGCACAGGCCCCTTTGTCTTCAAGGAATGGAACAAAGGGTATGACCTGGTGATGACGGCAAACCCGGACTGCTGGTCGGGCGCGCCCCGCTGCAAGGGTCTGAAGATGCTGTTTGTGGAAGACCCGGAGGCGCAGAGGCTGATGTTCGAGCGGGGAGAGCTGGATATCCTTGACCTGGAAGGACTCAGTACCGATGCAGAGTATTTTGTCAACGGAGACATCTATCAGCCTTACCTCCATCAGGGGCCGCGGGTCGGCATTTCCTATATTGCCCTGAACGAATCCATAGAACCCCTGGATGACGTGCGGGTGCGCACGGCGCTGCAGCAGTCCCTGGACCGCCAGCTTTTGCTGGAGGCGGTGTACAGCGGGCGGGGCACGCTGGAAAATGGGATTCTGCCCCATGGCCTGATCGGATATAATCCGAACCTTCCCGCGATTCCCTATGACCCGGACGGTGCGAAGAAGCTTTTGAAAGAGGCCGGATGGGATGATGGCTTTACGATGAATATCAGCGTGGAGAAGAGTGATTATACAGGCTACAGCGAATTGCTTACCCTGGTCAGCGCCATGTGGGAAAAGATCGGTGTGAAGACGGAAATCTCAGTGGTGGAAGATGAGGCATTCTACGAAAGCAGGAAGAAGGGAGCGCTGTCCTGCTATACCTCGACCTGGTCGGCTGATTTCAATGATCCGGATAACTTTATGTATACATTTTTCGGGACGCCGGAAAATACCTTCGGCCGGAGCCTGTGCTATGGAGATACTTCCGTGATGGACCGTGTCAGCCATGCCAGGTCCATCGTCAATGAGGCAGAGCGGATCAAGGAGTATCAGGAGCTGGAGGAAATCATTGTCCAGAAGGACGCGGCATGGATCCCGCTTTATTCCCGCGACCATTATTTTGTGGTGAGCAAGCGGGTGGAAGGATTTAAGGTATCATGGAACGGATGGAGCAGCAACCGCTACAGTGACGTGGCGGTCCTGGAGACCTGACAGGGAGGTTTGACGGATGATACAAGAGAAGAAGCCTCTGTCTCTTCGCGCCAAGATTACCATACTGACCCTGACGGGCATCATCATCAGCGTGCTTTTGGTGGGGTGCGTCAGCATCTATATTATCCGCCGGGAAAAGGAAGTGGATAACGCGCGCCAGATGAATCTTCTGTGCGATGACTATGCGTTGATTATTGATGAATTCCTGCTGAGCGTAGAGCAGTCCGTTGACATGGTAGCGCGCTATGCCATCGAGGATCTGGATAGTGTTGCGTTGATGAACGGCGGCGTGATCGGTGCGAAAGGAGACGGAAGCTTTACCGGAAAGAGCAAGGCCACGCCGGAACAGGCCCAGGCGCTTGACAAGTATCTCAGGAAGCATGTGGACCGGGTATGCTCGGTTTACAGGAGTGTGGCAAACCACGCACAGGGCGCGGTTGCATTTTACTACAGGGTCAATCCCGAGATTACGATTGACGCGGTGGGGCACCTGTATTCCCGCAAGGGCCATGCAGGCTTTGAGGAGATTCCCCTGACGGACCTGTCCGCCTATGATCCGGATGACAATGAGCATGTGGGCTGGTACTATATCCCGCTGAGAAGCGGGCGGCCTGTATGGCTTCTGCCGTACCATAATCTGAACCTGGAAGAGAGGATGGTATCCTATGTTGTCCCGATCTACAAGGCAGGGACGTTTATCGGCGTCATCGGCATGGACATCGGTTATCAGACGATTGCGGACCTGATCAATCAGGTGGAGCTGTTTGAAAGCGGCTATGCTTTCCTGACAACGGATACCGGCGAGCTGATCTACCATCCTACTCTTCCGTATGAAGAGATGATGAAGACCTTTACGCCGGCGGATTCTCCGATTATGCCTTTTTTGAGCGGGGAAGAAGCGGGTGACGACAAGATTACGGTCTATACCTATGAAGGAAAAACGAAGGCGATGGTGTACCATACGCTGGCAAATGGGCTGAGGCTCGTTGTCGTCGCCCCGATCGATGAGATCAACGCCCAGTGGCGGAACCTGATCAGCACCATCCTGATTCTGTCGGCGGTCATTCTGATCGTGTTTGTATTCATTACCGCGGTGTTTACACGGCGGATCACGATCCCGCTGCAGAGGCTGACGGATGCTTCCCGGGAACTGATCGCAGGCAATTACGATGTCGATCTTCCGTACAACCAGAGGGACGAGGTGGGAATCCTGACCGAAGCATTCCGCAGGCTGACCCAACATCTGAAGATATATATCAGTGACCTGAACGGCAGGGCATACAGCGACGCGCTCACCGGAATCAAGAACAAAGGCGCTTTTGATATCTTTGTCCGGAAGCTGGATGACGGGATCCGGACGAGAGGCGCGGACACAAGCTTTGCCATGGTGATGCTGGACTGCAACGAGCTCAAGGAGATCAACGATACCTGCGGCCATGACAAGGGGGACATATACCTGAAGAACGCATGCAGGATGATTTGCGCGACGTTCCTTCACAGCCCCGTATTCCGGGTGGGCGGAGATGAATTCGTGGTCCTGCTGCAGGGCGAGGACTATAGCCGCAGGGATGAGCTGATGCAGGCATTTGCGGAAAAATGTGAGGCAGCGAACCGGGAAAACACGGAGCGATGGAAGCAGGTGAACCTGTCGAAGGGCATCGCCGTGTTTGAGCCGGGCGTGGATGAGAACACCCAGGCCGTGCTCGCCCGCGCGGACGCAAAGATGTATGAGGAGAAGCGCGCCTATAAAGAGAAGCGCTCCTGCGAAGAAAAAAAGTAATACCAAGGTTCAAGCATTTTCACAAAAGGAATTACACTCTATGAATCAGGCTTTTTTTGAACGGTTTCCTGTGAACCTGCCGGGCGGGTTTTTCGTTTACAGAACCAATGAAGAGGAGAACCTTTGCTTCGCGGACAAGAATGTGATCAACCTGTTTGGGTGCGGGACGTTGGAGGAATTCCGTGAGCTGACCCACAACAGCTTCCGGGGGATGGTGCATCCGCAGGACGTTGACCGCGTGGAACGGGAGATCCGCGAGCAGACCTTTGACCGGGGGGAGAGGCATGATTATGTCTATTACCGGATTGTCACCAGGCAGGGGGAAGTCCGGTATGTAGAGGATTTCGGCCACCTGGTTTATGACACTGCCGGCGACAGCTTCTTTTATGTCTACATCGGTGAGATCGAGGAGAAGGCATACCAGGGAATCGGGCCGGGAGAATGGGAGGCCCGGGTGGGCAGTCTCCATACGTTGAAGCGGAACCCGCTCACCGGGCTGGTCTATGAAAATGATTTCTATGCTGCCTGTGAGCTGAACCTTTCCGATATCCGGACGAACTGGCTCATGCTTGCGATCGATCTGAAGCATTTCAAGCTGTTCAATGAGTGGTACGGACGCGACGCCGGGGATCATGTGCTCGCGGCGGTGGGGAAGGAGCTTAGCCAGATCGCGGAAACCCATGACGGGGTCGCGGGATATTTTGGCGGGGATGATTTTGCCCTCCTGGTGCCGGCAGGATACTTTGATACGGATGATCTGCTGGAGCGCATTCACAACATCGTGATCAGCAACGGCGCGTCCATCGGGTTCCTTCCTGCCATCGGCGCCAGCTATTCCTATGGAAATACCTCTGCCTATACGCTCTATGACCAGGCATCCCTGGCTGCCCAGGAAGCGAAGAATGACAATATGGCCTCCGTGAAGTTTTTCTCACAGGCCATGGTGCGCAGACAGGAGGAGGACTACAGGCTGATCTCCGATTTCAAGGCTGCGCTGGAAAACGGTGAGATCACATTCTACCTTCAGCCGCAGTGCAGGTCGCTGAACGGCCGCATCGTCGGCGCGGAGGCTCTGACCCGCTGGATCAAGCCGGACGGGAGATCCGTCCCGCCGATTTCATTTATCTCCACACTGGAAAGGTACAGCTTCATCGCGGACCTGGATAAGTATATCTGGGAAGAAGTCTGTAAATGGATCCGGAAGATTCAGGATGCCGGCCTGCCGGTGATCCCCGTTTCGGTCAACATCAGCCCGGTAGACATCTTCACGATGGATGTCCCGGAGTTCTTCGGGAAGCTGGTAGACCGGTATCAGATCCCGGTCAGCTCAGTCAAGATTGAGATTACGGAGTCTGCGTACGGGGAGGAATCGGAGAAGGTCCGGTCTACCGTCCAGGAATTCCGGAATATGGGATTTGTGGTGCTGATGGATGACTTCGGGAGCGGTTTTTCCTCCCTCAATATGCTCAGGGAACTAAACGTGGACATCATAAAGCTTGACGCTTATTTCCTGCGGCTGGAGAAAAACAACGAGCGCAAGGGGATGCACATTATAGAGTCGGTGGTCAACATGGCCAAGACGATGGCCATGCCTGTGATCGTTGAGGGGGTGGAAACCAAAGAGCAGCGGGAATACCTGATGGGTCTTGGCATACGCTATATCCAGGGATACTATTTTTATAAACCAATGCCGCCGCCAGAGCTGGAAGCTTTGATCTCAGATGCGGACAATGTTGACCTGTCCGGATTCGTGTTTCAGGCCAATGAGGAATTCAAGATCCGGGAATTCCTGAATGATACGGTTTACAGCGATTCCATGCTGAACAATATCATCGGACCGGCGGCGATCTATGCCCAGCACGGGGAGGATATCGATATCATCCGCTTCAATCAACAGTTCTACCAGACGGTCAATGCGCAGGATTTCAGCCAGAGGCTGCTGAGCATCCAGAAGTATATGCCGGAGGCGGAGGTACAGGAGTTGATCCATACGGTCAACAGAGCCTATGATGACAGGCTGAACGGTGCCGGCGGTGTGTTCACATTTACGAATATCGATGGATCCGCGGCCCGCTTTCTGATTCATTTCTATTATCTGAACGAGGATGGGGAGATGCGGCGCTTTTACGGATCGGTCAGGAACGTGACGGAGATCACCAACCTGCACAGGCATATGGAACTTCTGTCCCGGTTTACTTCCAGGACAGTCATATTCCTGCTGTATCGGGAGGGGAAATATTTCTTCGAGGTTACTGCCCATGGCCTTGCGGCTGCGATGGGGATTTCCAGGCAGCAGCTGGAAGAGGAGCTGAACAATGAAGAATTTTACAAGCGTCTCATCCCGCTGGGGGAGAGTGTATTGTGGAAGATTGCCCAGAGGTGTGCGGAGAGCAGGGAGAGCGATTCTGCAAGATTCAGCATGGAGGGCGCAGACGGAGCGAAGCTTGACCTGATTGTTGACGCGGACTATGTAGATGATGAGCTGGGGGATGTCAGGTGCATTATGTCGATGCGGAAGGCATAGCTGGTTTGTGCTTTGGCAGAATCATGGAAGCTGCCTTGGATGCAGAAGTTCGTAGACGCATGATGGTAACAGGAGGAAGAGGGAATGCAAGTTTTGATAGGAGACGTGGTTCGGTTTTATTTTGGCTCGACAGCACCCGTGGATATTGTGCTTCGGATCCTGTTTTTTGCAGGTCTTTGGCGTATCCTGCAAAAGTCCGGGGTCAAGGGGTGGTGGGCCCTGGTTCCCTGGGCGCGGGAGTATCAGCTTGCCCGCTGTGCTCACCGGGAGCCGGAGGGAAGGGCATACTGCATTACAAGTTTTGCATCTGACATCGCGGTTCTCATCCTGGCGGTTGTGGAACGCCAAAGAGGGCAGATCGAGGATGTTGATACGCTGACGATTGTGTTTCTGGTCATCGGCGTCAGCCTGGAGCTGGTGTGGATTGTATTCACGATCCGTGTGTTCTCGGGCCTGATTCAGGTATACGGACTCAGAAAAAGGTGGCTGTGGCTGTGCCTGACGTCCTATACCATCTGGATCCCTGTTGTGGTCTGGGGTTTTGTAAAATCTTATCAGCCCAGGTGGAAGGTGGAGGATCTGCGGGAACTGATGGAGAGCCTGGCGACCCATGGCTCTGCAAGCGTTCTGGATCAGGGCCTGACCGTGAACCTGAAAGACCGTACGGTCACGGAGTTTTTTCAGAAAAAGGTTTTGCTCAAGGATATCCATCTCTCCATCCCGCAGGGGCATATGGTTCTGCTGCTTGGCGGGTCCGGCGCCGGAAAGACGACATTCATCAATGCCGTGAACGGTTATGAAAAAGCCAATGCCGAGGTGATGCTGAACGGGGCGGATATGTATACGCAGTATAAGCACATGCAGTATGAAGTCGGCTTCGTCCCCCAGTCAGAGATGATGCAGGGCAAAGATACGGTCTGGAATACGCTGCTTGACTCTGCCAGCCTGAGGCTGCCGATGGATGTCACCGCTGAGCAGAGGAAGAAGCGGGTGACGGAGGTAATGGAGATCTTCGGTCTGGAACCCGTGAAGAACAATCTGGTGGAAAAGCTCTCCGGCGGGCAGAAAAAGCGTCTTTCCATCTCCATGGAGTTCCTGTCCAACCCGTCCCTGTTTATTCTGGATGAACCGGATTCCGGCCTGGACGGAGTCATGGCAAGGGAACTGTTCGAACAGCTTCGCAAGATTGCGGATACCGGAAAGATTGTGATCGTCATCACGCATACGCCGGATCGCGTCATCGACCTGTTTGATGATGTGATTGTCCTGGCAAAGGACAGTGCCCGGACAGGACGGCTTGCATGGTATGGCGGGATCGAGGATGCAAAGAAGTTCTTCCAGAGAGACAGCATGGAAAAGATTGTGAAAGCTGTCAACCGCAAGGAAGAAGGCGGAGACGGGCTGGCGGATGAATATGTGCTGAAGTATGCGGAGGTGCAGTATGGCTGAGAAGAAACAGAGAATGACCGACCATCAGGTATTGGTGCGGCACAGAGGACGCATCGCGCAGATCCCGATTTACCTCGGGAAGCAGCTCCGCATGTTTGTGTACCAGAGCGACTGGAAAGTAATCCCGATGTCTGCGCTGATCGCAGGCCTTGTGGGAATGGTGATCCGGAAGCGGATGTTCATCAATATGGAAGGATCCCTGATGGGGGCGTTTGCACTTGCCTGCGTGGGAATCTGGAATGGCTGCTTTAACTCGATCCAGGTGATCTGCCGGGAGCGGGATGTGATCAAAAGGATGCACCGGTCCGGCATGCATATCACGTCGTATGTCTTTGCGCATATGGTTTACCAGGCGATGCTTTGCCTGCTTCAGACGCTGATCACACTGCATGTTACCAGGATAACGGGAATCCAATATCCTGCGGAGGGCTTGTTTACCCGGTGGTTCCTCGTAGACTTCGGGATCTCGATGTTCCTGATCACCTATGCGTCTGATATGATGGCGCTCTGGATCTCCACCATTGCCAAAAACAGTACGACCGCTATGACGATCATGCCCTTTGTGCTGATCTTCCAGCTGGTGTTCTCCGGCGGCATGCTGGCGCTTCCGGAATGGAGTAAGCCGCTTACCATGCTGACCGTCTCTAATCCGGGGTTGAAGGTCATCGCTGCGCAGACGGATTATAACCACAAGCCGGTGGTCACGGTGTGGAATGCGATCAAGAAGATGAAGGACTCTGAAATCGGAGGAACCATCACGGTTGGCGATGTTCTGGATAAGCTGTCAGACACGAAGAACAAGAATGTGCGCGCGCTGCGGGAGATAGAGATTGGCAATGTGCTGGCAGACGCTGAGCAGGCTGCCGGGGAAATGGAATTAGCTGAGGCGCTGGAATTAGTCGGGGCACTGGAATCAGCCGGGGTGCTGGAATCAGCCGAGGCGCTGGAATTAGCCGAGGCGCTGGAATCAGCTGAGGCACTGGAATTAGTCGGGGCGCTGGAATCAGCCGGGGCAGCGACGGAAGCGAATACCATGCAGACGGAAGGGACTGCAGCGACGGAAGCGAATACCATGCAGGCAGAAGAAACTGCAGCGACGGAAGCAGACACCGTGCAGGCAGAAGGCACTGCCGTGAAGACCGCAGACTCGTCGCCGGCTGCAGTTTCCGGCTCCGTTACCATAGGCGACCTGATCGACCTGGCCCGAAACAGTGAAGAGATGGCTGAGTTCAGGAATCAGGGCATCACCCTCAAAACAACAGTAGGTAAGCTGATCGATTTTGTGGGAAAGAAAGCCGTCAAGAAAACCCTGCAGGAAAAGCTTGCCGCCGGGAGCTATAATCCGGATTATGAGTACACAAAACCGAATATTATGATCTATTGGTCGCGGCTTCTTCTGTTTGTAATCCTGTTTGCCGCTCTGGCAACGATTACGCTGGAGTTCATAGACAAGGATAAGAGATAACATGCATAAAGAATTTTTGATGGGAAATGAGGCGATTGCCATTGGCGCATTGTCGGCCGGGGTCAATTTCGTCTCAGGGTATCCCGGCACTCCTTCGACAGAGGTTCTGGAGACCGTCGCGAAACGGAATCCGGGCAATGTTTACGTAGAGTGGTCAGTCAATGAGAAGGCAGCCATGGAGGCAGCCGCGGGCGCAGCTTATTCCGGCGCCCGGACGCTGGTGACCATGAAGCAGGTGGGGCTCAACGTCGCCTGTGACCCGCTGATGTCCCTGGAGTATATCGGAGTGAAAGGCGGCATGGTGATCATGGTGGCAGATGACCCGGGGCCGATTTCATCACAGACAGAACAGGACACAAGGACATTTGCCTCCTTCTCCAAGGTGCCGGTGTTTGACCCATCCTCCGTCCAGGAGGCCTATGAGATGATCCGGGAGGCCTTCGCGTATTCCGAGGAATGGAAGACCCCGGTGCTGTTCCGGGCTACGACGAGAGTCGATCACGGATATGAATCCATCGAGGTGGCGGATCCCGGGGAATATGAGCAGCACCAGGCAGAAGGTTTTCAAAAGGACTCCTCCCGCTGGGTCATTTTCCCAAAGCTTTCGGTAAAAAACCATGCACTGATCGAGCAAAGAAACGCGCAGCTGTCCCGGACACTCTCGGAATATCCCCGTAATTTCGTGCTTCCAGCGGCTGGCCGGTATGCCGGGGATCGTATGGGAAAAGGCATCGCCACGCACGGGATCAACTTTACCTATGTGGAGGACAGCCTGGGCGGGGATGACAGGCCTCAAATCCTCCGTGTGGGCACACCGTTTCCGTTCCCGGATCAGCTGGCGCTGGAATTCCTCCGGGACAAAGAAGAGGTTCTGTGTGTCGAGGAGCTGGATCCGGTGATTGAGCGGGCCTTGCTTGCGGTATGCGGCAGGCACGGCCTTTCTGTCAGAATCCGGGGAAAGCTCACAGGGGACATGCCCTTGTCCGGTGAGAACACGGTGGATATCGTATCTCAGGCCCTGGCGGACTTTCTGGCGGATCCGGCGCTCAGGCCGGGAACAGACCTTCTGCCGGATGCGCCCCCGCTGCCGGTCCGGCCGCCTGTGCTGTGCGCCGGATGTCCGCACCGCGCCTCCTTCTATGCGGTGAAGCAGGCGATGAAAGGGCAAAAAACCTTCTACGGCGGTGACATCGGCTGCTATACGCTGGGAAACGCGCAGCCCCTTGATATGTGTGACACCTGCCTGTGCATGGGAGCCGGAATCAATATCGCCCAGGGAGTCCGGCGCATGGCTCCTGACACAAAGTGCTTTGCCTTTGTCGGGGATTCCACCTTCTTTGCTTCCGGAATTACCGGCGTAGTGAACGCCTTTTACAATCAGGCGGATATGACGCTGATCGTCCTGGATAATTCCACGACTGCCATGACCGGCCATCAGCCCCATCCCGGAACCGGACGTACCGTGATGGGGCAGGTGGTGGAGAAGGTCAGCATCGAGAAGGTGCTGAGGGCCATCGGCCTGTCTGTCGTGGAAACCGTGAATCCCCTCGACTTATCCCTGGCGGTGGAAACCGTGAAGAAAGTCTCGGAAGAAAAGGGGGTCAAGGCAATCATATTCAAGGCGCCCTGCGTTGCGCTGGAAAGAAGCAGCCTCCGTGCTGCTGTAGACGCCGGCCGGTGCATCGGCTGCCGGAAATGCATCCGGGAGCTTGGCTGCCCTGCCCTTGGGGTGAAAGCGGGAAAGGCGGTCATTGACGCGTCCCAGTGCACCGGCTGCATGCTCTGCAGCAAGGTGTGCCCGGCAGACGCGATCCGGCTGAGATGAGGGGATTGAGCAGTTACCCGGTTTCTAA
>CAMORF010000047.1 GCA_946623485.1 uncultured Clostridia bacterium | reverse complement strand
CAATCTTCCTGATAATAGATCTTTGCCGCCATAGTTACATTTCCTCACTTTCTTTGTTGCTTCAGTTTATAGTAAACATATAGTAAACGAATCTGTTTTCATCTTTCGATTTTCACAGGAAAACCTGCACCGGGTTTTGCATTTTCTATCATGCGGTTATCCCGTTCGCTTACTATCGTTACACACTTCTTGAATTACATAGGATCTGTTCATAAATAACTTATGATCTTACTTGTCTTTTTCTCCGATTCCACAAGTCAAGGTTCGGTTGCACAGACACTTCCCGGCACCTACAGATACCGTACGTCATCCGAGCCCCTGGACAGGCCGGTAATCCCCGTCCTTGCAAGCTCAAGAATCTCATATCCCTCCAGAAGCCGGATAAATGCATCCAGCTTGTCCTGCTTTCCGGTCATCTCAATGATCAGGGAATCGGTGCCTACGTCCACGATGCTGCCGCGGAATACATCCGCCATGGATATCACGCCCTGGCGCTGGCTCTCTTCCACGCGCACCTTCACCATGATCAGCTCACGGGTAACGCTGGAAGCGTCGTCAAGCACTTTGATATCAATGACATCCACCAGCTTGCGCAGCTGCTTGACGATCTGCTCGATAATATCCTCATCCCCCTCAGTCACAATGGTAATCCGGGTGTATGCAGGATCTGTCGTCACGCCGGCCGTGATGCTCACGATGTTATACCCGCGCCTGGTAAACAGGCCGGATACCCGGCTCAGAAGGCCTGGCGTATTGTCAACCAGAAGGGAAAGGGTTCTCTTATTCACGGTCATCCTCCGAATTTCTTAAAAATATGCCGCAATGACATCTGCAATTGCTTCCGCCATCTTGTCCCGGTTTTTCAGATAAAACTTCATATCATCTTTATCATCGATAAAGCAAGTCTCAAGCAGAGTGTAATTCACGCCAAGCTCATTATAGGTCTTTGCGTTCAGCAGGTTGGGAGATCCGTACACGCCGCTCCCCCAGGTATTGAGCCCGAGATTGTTCAGTGCCCCGATGATCTTAAGGTCGATCTGCCTGTCAGCGGCAGGCTTATAAGAGTTGATATACGTCCCGGTTCCCTTTATCTTTTTATCGCCTTTCGGATCCTTCAGGTTATACCCGGTCGCATTGAAATGGATCTCCAGCACAAAGTCAAACTGCTCCGGATCCGGAATCCTGGCGTTCAATGCCACCGCTCTGCGGACTTTTTTCGCTTTATTCCCATTTCCTGAAAAAGACCCCACACTCACCAGCGTGGACCTCATCTGCTGGAACATGTCATAATTCTGATTAAACAGTTCTACATTCACATCTCCCGTTTTTCGGAGCGCTTCATAAATCCGTTTCCCGAAATCCCGGGTATACTCGTGCTCTGCATATTTTCCATTGCAGCCTACCGCGCCGACATCTCCCTGCCCGTGTCCGCACAGGATCAGGATGCTCGGCTTGCCGGAATTCTTCTTCTTTTTTTCTTCGGTTTCCGGTGTGCTGCCGGCATCCGTTTTCTCCATGAGCTGTCCCTCACTGTTAAATGTACAGGACTTCCCGTCAATGGTTTTTGTCCCGCATACGGCCTTCCCGTCCGACTCAAAATAGTATTCGTGCCCCTGCCAGGTCACCCATCCGGTCTGCCTGACGCCATCTGCATTTACATAATAATAAGCGCCATCAAATAGGAAGACCTGATCCTTTAACGCCCCTGTCTCCTTTTGGAAGAAATACCACTTTCCACCCAGCCTGACAAACTGGGAATCCTTCAGCTGCTTCTTCTTCGCCTTGCCGGTCGCTTTGATCACATAGCCATCCTTCGTGATGGTGGACTTCAGCATGTTCCCGTTCTCATCCATGTAATAGGTATGTTTTTCTACCCAGGCATTGACTGCCATCCGGCCGTCCGGGAGCAGGTAAATCCTGCGGCCATCCTCCAGGTCGCGGAAATCTGACTTGATCGCCCGTCCCAGAACCCCGGCTTTTCCATTTCTCCGGAAAAAATAACTGTCATCGCCGACCTTCTGGAAACCGGTCTGAAGCACACCGTTCCCGTCGAAATAGAACGTATTACCTTTGATCTCCTGCAGCCCGGTCAGTTTCTTCCCGGCAGCGTCCGTATAAGTTACCTGATCCCCGGAAGTGTTCCATCCCGCAAAAGCAGGGAAAGCAAAAAACAGCGCCGCGAGCATAATACCACTCAGCAGCACCGTCATGAGATGTTTCCGCTTCATATCATTCATTCTTAACTCCATTAACATGACAACTGTTTCGCGAACGCGTTCATTATACGGCGTGCATGTTGATCGCGTCAAGTCGTTGCACACCCCCGCCTTTGGTCCGATGAAGCCATTCTTTCCCGAAGGAAACGTTCCATCGCAACGGCATCAGGAGGACATCCCGGGAGGGAACACGCAAAACCGGACGTACAGGTTCCGATCCCAATTGCTCCGGACATGCCGCGCCATCCCTGACCGATGCATAGCTTTTCCCCAGGGGCAAATGACAGCCCCTCCGCCTCCAGCTTATGTAATACAGGAATCAGCGTTCCATAACATGCCGAGCATGAATCCACGTCGCTGACCATCTCCTTCACGGAAAGGGCACAATCCGCCTCGTTCCTCCAGGTGTCCCCGGAGTCGGCCTCCTCAAGATACCTTGCCTCCTTGTTCTGCCAATCCTCTCTGAGCATCGTCACCGATGCGGCCAGAAGATCCGATGATCCCGCGCCGCATTCTTCCGCAATCCGGATATAGGGGACCTGTGCCGGATCAAGTCCCAGCTTACCGCAGACATACGCATCCAGCAAAACCGGGTCAACGGCACAAACCAATCGATTCAGCGGCACCGGATTCCCCCCGTCTTCAAACATCAGATCCGGGCAGATGGCGTCAGCCAGGATAAAGCCTTGCTTCAGGCCTGCCGACAGGTGCCCGATGGGCTCATGCAGCCCCATCCGGTGGAACCTTCGCTTTTCCGATGCCGGAATGCACCCCTTCAGATTCTTCAGGGCACAGGTCATGCCGGTCTGGCAGTGTCCCTTCGCCACAGGAAGATTGATCAGAAAGTCCGCCTCCAGTGCCTTCCTGCAGATCTTCAGCATCATGCCCGCGCAGTCCACGGTCACGGCGGAATCCTTCTGCAGGTCAAAGAACGGCACGTTTAATCTTTCGCACAATGCTCCGAACCCGGTCACGAGAAGCGAATCCTCTGTCCTGTCCCCCACCCAGGAACTTTCCATCATGACAATGTCTTCAAATCCCTGCTCCCGGAGGTAGCTGATCACGCCCTCCGCAGCCTGCGGATGGGTGGTGGCACCTTCCGATGCCGGGATCGGTCCGAGAAGATTGGGTTTTAACGCAATCCTGGGCTGACGCTTCCCGCAGGACATCCGGATCAAGGCGCTTAGATCTGCCATTTTACACAGCGCGGCCGCCATCTGTATGATATCCGTGCCGCACGCAACGATGATTTCCTGTTTTTTCATATTCCTGATGATTCATGTCCCGATGATTCATGTCCCAGATGATTCATGTTCCTGATGATTCATGTCCCTGATGATTCATGTCCCTGATGATTCATGTCCCGATGATTCATGTCCCGATGATTCATGTTCCTGATGATTCCAGGATGATGTTGTTATTGCGTGTCAGGGTCTTGCTCCAATGGAATAGATGCGGGCATTCGTCCCGGATTCCCAGCCTGCCTGATTCGGCCGGATCATTATCTCCGCCTTCGTGATCTTTCCCCGGTATTTCCAATTCTTCAGTTCCGCATATAGCTGGTTCTGTGTGCCGCATGGAATGATGGCGGACGCATCATAATAACAATTGTTCCCGGACCAAAGCCTAAGATATACCACTGCGGTTCCACTCAGCGAGCTGCTGACGTAGACGCCAAAACCAAACTTTGTCCTTTTCTTGCAGTTGATCTTTCCGTTACGGATCATTCCCCAGGGAACATTCGGATTTCTCGCATAGTCATGGACCAGGACATATCCATCATTCTCCTGCCTGAACTCAGTCAGTGCCCCAAAAGAAGCAAAGCCATTCCCGTATCTCTTTGTCCAGGACAGGTCGCCGATCGGCTGCAGGTTGCCGCGCTTTACCGTCAGCTTTTTTTTCACTTTTTTCCCAAGGAGATCCTTCGCCTGCTTTGCAGCGTCTTTTGTATACTGGTCTGAAGCCGTGGTATCCGCATATTTATAAGAGGACCATGACGGCTTCGGCAGGGCCGCATTCTCTCCGCCCCAGCTTGTGTACAGCCCGAACCGCTCTTCTTCCGCGGTATGGTCCACCTGCCGGTGCAGGATCAGGGCATCCACCATACTGTTCTGCTGGGCAATGTAATAAGCCAGGGCGATGTTCCTTGCCTGCTCTGCCGAAGTATCTTTCCCGGCAGTGACAGAAGAATACCCCTGTTCACTCAGGATCACCCGGCAGTTTTTGGAGTAATGCTTTTTGACATACTTGGTAAATGCTTTCAGGTTTTTCATCGTGACGATGCGCGTGTCCGGGCTGTTTGTTACGGCATCGCTGTTGCTCATGATGTTCGGCTCATACTGGCTGATATTATAAGGATGATAGGCAATGTTCCAGGTACCGTTCCCGAGCCCCCTGGCTGCCATGGCAGAAGCGAACTTACGCAGGATTTCCTTCCCTGCGTACCAGTAATTCCCGTTTCCCACAGACCAATAATGATCCAGGCACATATAGATCCGGGTATTCGCGCATACGCTGCGCGCGGCATTGTATACCTCCTGAACCTGGGCTGCGTAGAGCCCCACATAGGTATCCTGGTCGATATTGCCTGCCCAGTTCCACACACCAGAATTGTTCACTTCATTTCCCACAATCCACCCGACAATCCTCGGGCCGGAAGTCCCGGAATACCTTCTCTGGAAAAAAGTCACGATTGCCCGCAGGGCGCGGATCGCCTCTTCGCTTGCCATATTCCATTGGTAATAGTTGGCGCTCTTTCCCCTGGCCGCGGGATAGATCAGGTATTGCAGGTCATCGGTCCGGTTCGGAAGCAACAGGATCGCCGTCACCAGGACATTGCCCTGCGCAAGCCGGATCAGCTCCGTATCATACTGTCCCACCGCCTGTTTGGAGAACCAGTATGTTGTCCCTTCGTAGGAAAACGGGATACAGTTGGTCTCGTTCCGGAATGCAGGCGCCGGCAAAAAGTCCCCAACACTCAGGTTGATCGTCGCATGCCGGACACCCAGCTCCAGCGCATCCTCTTCCATCCCCGGCCGGATATACAAGCCCTTTTTACTGGATGCCGACGGATACGCATAGTCATATTCCGCCGCGAAAGCAGTGGAGAGAGACAACAATGACATGACCAGTGACATCAGCAGCGCCAGAGCGAAACGACTTATTCTGTAACAATTCTTCATACGATTCCCCATTCATTTCCAAAAACTCATAGCCGCCTGGCAATACATCTCTGATTCACCGGCTTTCACTCCAGATAGTCTCTCATGCGGATGTTTTTGCGCTTCAGCTTCCTAAGTGCCTTCGCTTCAATCTGCCGGATCCGCTCCCGCGTCACATTCAGCTGCTTTCCGACCTCTTCCAGCGTTCTTGAATGATGGTCGTCCAGTCCGTACCGAAGCCTCAGCACCTGCTGTTCCCGTTCTGTCAGGTCTGACAGAATCTCACGGATCTGCTCCCGCAGCATCGTACGTGCTGCCTCGTCCGCCGGATGGGGCGTCGTATCATCCCGGATGAAATCCCCCAGCGAGCTGTCTTCCTCATCGCCGACAGGCGTTTCCATGGAAACCGGTTCCCTGGAGATTCTCTGGATCTCCCGGATGCGCTCAACACTCATATGCGCTTCCTTCGCCAGCTCCTCCGGCGTCGGATCCCGTCCCAGTTTTTGAACCAGATCCCTTGCCGCACGGTTCACCTTGTTGATATTCTCCACCATATGCACCGGAATCCGTATCGTACGCCCCTGGTCCGCAATGGCACGGGTGATGGATTGGCGGATCCACCAGGTTGCATAGGTTGAAAACCGGAAGCCTTTTTTATAATCATACTTTTCAACCGCGCGGATCAGACCCAGGCTTCCCTCCTGGATCAGGTCCATCAGGCTCATCCCATGCCCGGTATAGTGCTTTGCAATCGATACCACCAGCCTGAGGTTTGCTTCCTCAAGCTGCCTTTTCGCGTCCTCATCTCCCTGCTCCACCCGTTTTGCAAGCGCAATCTCCTGATCTGATGTCAGAAGCGGCACCTGCCCGATTTCCTTCAGGTACATATGAATCGGATCCGTGACGCTTCCGGTATCGCTGCTGCCGGCGTCTTCCGTTATCAGCATCTCTTCATTCGCAAGATCCGCCTCATCCTCATCCAGGATGAGTTCCTCTTCTTCCTCCGCAGGAAGGAGAATCTCAATGCCGTGTCCGGAAAGAATATCCAGCACATGGTCAAATTCACTGTCTGAAACATTCAGGTCATCAAAATACTCCGTGACTTCCTGGAAGTTCAGCGCATTCTTTTCCTTCTGAGCATCACGGACAAGTGCCTCGGCCCTTTCTTTCAGCTCTTTTTCCCGGTCCGTCTGCACAACGGTCCCATCACGATGTGTGCTCATTCCCACCTCTTCCGGAATCTCCCCTCTGGAACTGTAATCCAATCTCCATGAAACAGGATCTATAGAAAAATCCTCATGCCGAATTTGGCACCAGGACTCCGTCACCGGCTAAAGCCGGTGCCACCTCATGCCGAATATGGCACCAGGACTCCGTCACCAGCTTCGCTGGTGCCACCTCATGCCGAATGCTCAGTACACATTGCACTCTGAATAAAGAATTATATTACAATATCTCCCCTATTCATTCAACAATTCATCGCTTTGCACAGCACCGCTCCGGCAGCGCTGAGGACGGGCAAAGGCGCGAAGCGACTTACACATACCAATACAGGCCGGACTTTCTGTCCGGCCCGCTTTCTCCAATCTGAATGCTTCTTTCGTATATTACTTTACCAACGTCATATCGGGTTTCTCTGAGATTGTGATCCCCTTATCATCAACCACAGGCACCGGTGTCTCGTCCCATGCATCCAGGTCATTGATAAACCGTTTTGTATCCTTTACGATCACCCCCGACAGAAGCAGGACAGCAATCAGGTTCGGAATGCTCATCAGCGCATTCAGAATATCCGCCACAGTCCATACAAGGTTCAATGCTGTGATAGGCGCTATCACCGCAACTGCGATATACAGGCAGCGGTAAGCAATCAAAACCTTCCTGCCGCCGATGTATTCCACGCATCTTTCTCCGTAATACGCCCATCCGAGCACTGTGGAGAAGGCAAATGTGATAATGCCCACCGTCAAAAGCAGCGGCCCGATGCCGGGAATCTGCGCAAAGGCAAGGCTTGTCAGCTTTCCGCCATTGTCCACCATGCTCACATCAATGTTCGGATTCTTCATGATCGAGCTGACCAGCACAAGGCCTGTCATCAGGCACACGACAACCGTATCCCAGAATGTTCCCGTGGAGGCAATCAGTGCCTGCCGCACCGGATTCCTGGACTGGGCCGCCGCCGCCGCGATCGGGGCAGAACCCATGCCGGACTCATTGGAAAACAGTCCGCGTGCCACTCCGTACTGGATCGCAACCCTGATCCCGCCGCCGACCAGTCCGCCGGCCACGGCTCCTTTTGTAAATGCCAGGCTCACAATCGCGCCGATCGCCGGAATGATGAAATCATAATTGATGCAGAGAATGATAACGCAGCCGGCAACATAAAACAGCGCCATAAACGGGACAAGGCGTTCGCAGACCGTCGCGATGGACTTAATGCCGCCAAAGATAACGATTGCCACGAGTATTCCGGTCACAACACCGACAACCCATGCCGGACAGTGGAAATTCTCTTCTGCAACCGTCGCAATCGCATTCACCTGCGTCGCGCAGCCAATCCCGAAGGAAGCAATTCCCCCAAACAGCGCAAACAGAACCCCAAGCCATTTCATATTCAGCCCGCGTTCCAATGCATACATCGCGCCGCCCTGCATGCGCCCGTCCTTTGTCTTCACTCTGTACTTCACAGCGATCAGGGATTCGGCATACTTTGTGGCAATCCCGAACACGCCCGTCAGCCAGCACCACAAAACAGCGCCCGGCCCCCCGAGGGCAATCGCCGTTCCGACGCCGATGATATTGCCGGTTCCGATGGTAGCCGCCAGCGCAGTCGTCAAAGCACCAAAAGAAGAAACCTCCCCTTCCGCGTCCGGATCCTTCGAAACAGATAATTTAATTCCCTTGCTGATGGTTTTGCGCTGAATGAACCCTGTCCGGATCGTCATAAAGATATGTGTCCCCAGAAGCAGGATGATCATCCACCATCCCCAGACAAAGCTGTCCAGAGAGTTAATAAACTCAGTAACCTTCTCCATACTCTCTCCTCCAAAATAATACTAACGGCAATGTGCCATTTCCGTTAATCATAGTCTTTTTATGGCTTATTGTCCATAATTATTTTGGTTTTTGCAGGGATCCCACTCTTATCCCGAAATTTTTACGCATCAATCCATGTCAGGTTTTCTAAGAAAGATGCATCAATTAAAAAAACTGCCGTGGCACGGGGCACGGCAGTTTTTCCGGACACAGATTCAAATCCCATCACCCGACAGTTGTAGCTGCCGCAGCGGCTACATCAGACAAAGCAAGGGTGGTTTCGATCTCAGCCGCAAGAGCCTCCTCCGGAACGATGATCTCAGCCGGAGCCTCGCTATAATTGATCGAGCAATTCAGCGCATTAACCGTAACACCGATCTGCGGTGCCGCAGAGGAAGCATCCTGAGAAGAGAACATCATCGATCCCAGCAGCTGCCCGAGGGCAGAGAAGTCGCTTCCGGAAAGATCTATCCCGGCGGAAACCGGCTGGAAAGTATCAACCGCTACATCCGTCACAGTGTCCACACGGATTCCATCAAAGAACATCTGGAACGCGGAAAGAGAAGACGCATCCAGGCCAGACGTCGGAACCGCTTCGACAACCTTGGATATAATCTCAAATAAAGTGTTCCCATCGATCGACTGGGTCATCTCATAGCAATCCACTCCGTTGACACTGACCGCCTCCGGCGCAAGAATCATATTTTCTGTCGCCATCTCCATCAGTTCGTTCGTCACGTCAACCTGTGTCCCAAGCTGGCTCGAAAACGCCTCAGACGCGTTACCGCTCAAAGCAGCTTTGATGGCACCGGTATACTTCTCCATATCCTCCGCACTGAGGGCGGCGGCATGCCATGCCTCATCGCCTCCCTGTGGGAAACGTACATACGCAACCCCGCTTCCGTCCTCCTGTGTCAGAAGGTACATATCCAGATCTATGCTTCCTGCGACTCCCATCGCAGAAGCATCACCGGCCGCATTCCCGCTGACTGCCAACGCAAACGGCTCCTCTACCAACTGGACTGACATATCCATCGACCCGGTAATCGGGATCGACTGGCTCTGCTCTCCCATCGCCACATCCAGCAAAATATCTGCCGTCGCGTTCATGTCTGCGGAAAAACCGCCCATGGAGCTTAACGCCTCACGCATATGGTCATTGACATCCTGGACAGTCAGTGCAGAATCAAATCCGGACAAAAGCAGGAAGGACGATGCCGCCGCTGCAGTGACCGCAAGCAATCTGTTTCTGAAATTCTTCTTCATCATACAATCTCCTTACATGTAAAACCCGGTTTGCTGTAGTTGTCTGTCAAAACGATAGTTTCCCCGTGCCATCACAGACATCTTACCATAAAACCATGCATGGGTCAAAAACAGAAGGGGTTCACCAAGCCGGATAAAAACATCCGTCCATTTCACCAGCGGTTCACACGTTGTGTTTACCAGTGAAATCTGCCAAACCAAAATCTTGCTGCTTAAGCCACACCCCAGAAAGGAATTGCTCGATTACCATCTGCTCCTGATACGGATCATCCCCTCCACAGCCAAAAAGACAAACCAGCCTGCGAGGCTGATATTCCCGCAGGCTGGTAAGCAGGCTTTCTATAATAGTCTATAGCGGTCAATATGCAGTGCTTCTGTTTGTTCCATTACCATCTCCCACGCTTAATCAATGCTTTGCAAGTGCCGAATTCTTATAATCAGAATCATCCGTGACTTCCCGTATCACTTTATTCCTCTACAATAAATCACTCATCATATTGAAGCTCTTTCAGGATCCAGCTGCCGTGGGCGTCAATAACACCTGCCCAAGGACCGCGATGAACAAAGTAATACTCTTCAATGCAAGGATAGACCCATGAGGAACAGGAATAGAGTTCTTCCATTTCTTCATTGTATATCGTGGTCCGGGAATCCGCATCTGAAAACGTTCCCTCTACAAGG
>CAMORF010000046.1 GCA_946623485.1 uncultured Clostridia bacterium | reverse complement strand
CCTGGAAAGAATCCTTTCCCAAAAGGGAGGTCGCGACATTGCAGGTGATGGCGACCAGCGGAACCGAATCCATATTCGCTGTCGCGATCCCGGTAACAAGATTTGTGGCTCCGGGGCCGGAGGTCGCGAAGCAGACTCCAACCCCTCCGGTTGCCCTGGCATAGCCGTCAGCCGCATGGGCAGCACCCTGCTCATGGGAGGTCAGAATATGGCGGATCTCATGCCTGTGACGGTACAGTTCATCATAAACGTTGAGAATCGCCCCGCCCGGATAGCCGAATACGGTATCAACTCCCTGCTCCTTCAGGCACTCAATCAGTATCTGGGATCCATTCATCTTCATGCTTATTCCTCCCCGGGCACATTCAGGACAGCGCCTCTGTTTCCGGATGTGACAAGCGCCGCGTAACGGGCCAGGTAGCCGTCTGTGATCTTTGGTTTTCGGGGCTTCCACGCACGCCGCCTTTCGGAAAGCACTTCCTCAGAGACCAGAAGCTCCAGCTTATGCTTCGGGATATCGATCAGAATCTGATCTCCTTCCTCCACCAGGGCGATGGGTCCGCCCACAGCCGCCTCCGGAGAGACATGGCCGATGGATGCGCCTCTTGACGCGCCGGAGAACCGTCCATCCGTAATCAGGGCAACCGTGCTTCCCAGGCCCATGCCTGCGATTGCGCTTGTGGGATTCAGCATCTCCCGCATGCCGGGTCCGCCCTTCGGTCCCTCATAACGGATTACGACGACGTCTCCTTCGTGGATCTTTCCGCCCAGGATCGCGGCAATGGCATCCTCTTCACAGTCGAATACACGTGCCGGCCCCTGGTGCACCATCATCTCCGGTACGACTGCAGAGCGCTTTACAATCCCGGAATCCGGAGCAAGGTTGCCCTTCAGTGCCGCAAGCCCGCCGGTCTCGGAATAAGGATTATCAAGCGGGCGGATCACCTCAGGATTCATGTTCCTCGCATCCTGTATGTTCTCGCCGACCGTTTTCCCGGTACATGTCATGCAGTCCAGGTTCAAAAGATTCTTTCCGGTCAGCTCCTTCATGACCGCGTAAACGCCTCCCGCTTCATTCAGATCCTCCATGTAGGTGGGGCCTGCCGGGGCCAGGTGGCACAGGTTCGGCGTACGCTCCGATACTTCATTGGCAATATCAACGTCAATCTCAATCCCCGCTTCATGCGCAATTGCCGGCAGATGAAGCATGGAATTCGTCGAACATCCCAAAGCCATGTCAACCGTTAAGGCATTCATGAATGCTTCCTTTGTCATGATATCCCGCGGCCGGATATCCTTGCGGAGCAGCTCCATGATCTGCATCCCTGCATGTTTTGCAAGGCGAAGCCGGTCTGAGTAGACAGCCGGGATCGTCCCGTTTCCGGAAAGCCCCATCCCCAGGGCTTCTGTCAGGCAGTTCATGCTGTTCGCCGTATACATGCCGCTGCAGCTTCCGCAGGTCGGGCACACCTTGCGCTCATATTCAGAAAGCTGTTCCTCGGTGATTCTTTTGGCCGAATACTCTCCCACTGCCTCAAACATGGAACTGAGGGAGCGCTTCCGGCCATATACATGGCCTGCCATCATCGGCCCCCCTGACACAAAAATCGTCGGAACATTGATGCGCGCTGCCGCCATCAGAAGGCCAGGCACATTCTTGTCACAGTTCGGCACCATGACAAGGGCATCAAACTGATGCGCCTTTGCCATGCATTCCGTGGAATCCGCGATCAGGTCCCTGGTCGCCAGGGAATACTTCATGCCTACATGCCCCATGGCAATTCCATCGCATACCGCAATGGCAGGGAACACTCTCGGTACGCCTCCCGCCATCGCGACGCCCATCCTGACCGCTTCCACAATCTTATCAATATTCATATGGCCGGGGACGATCTCATTATAAGAGCTCACTATCCCGATCAGCGGTTTTTTCATCTCCTCAGACGTAAATCCGAGCGCATTGAACAAAGACCTGTGCGGAGCCTGCTGCACACCGGATTTCACGTTATCGCTTTTCATTCATCTATCCTCCTGTATGGAATTATAATCTATGCCTCAGATTCCTTCTGCCACCAGTTCACCCATCTGCTTCGTTCCGATAAGCAGTGTGCCGTCGCCGTCTGCCTTCAGATCCTGCGTGCGATACTGCTTCAACACCTCCATGACGGACTTCTCAATCGCATCCGCGGCTGCCTCTTCCGACAGAGAATACCGAAGCATGCATGCTGCAGAAAGAATGGTGGCAAGGGGGTTCGCAACATCTTTTCCTGCGATATCCGGCGCGCTTCCGTGGCTTGGCTCATACAAACCGAAGGTTCCCTCCGCAAGGGAAGCGCTTGGCTGCATCCCGATGGAACCGACCACCATGGAAGCCTCATCTGAGAGAATGTCACCGAACATATTCTCCGTCAGAACCACGTCAAACTGAGACGGCCTGCGGACCAGCTGCATCGCGGCATTGTCCACATACATATAATCAAGCTCCACCTCCGGGTAATCCTTTGCCATCCCGGAAACGACCTTTCTCCACAGGCGGGAGCTTTCCAGCACATTTGCCTTATCCACCAGAGTCAGCTTTTTCCTTCTGAGCATTGCGCTGTCAAATGCCTTCAGGGCGATCCTGCGGATCTCGGATTCAGAATAAGTAAGCACATCTGTTGCCGTCTCCTCGCCATCTACGATCTTTGTACTCTTTTCGCCAAAATACAGACCGCCGGTCAATTCCCGCAGGATGACGAAATCGATTCCTTCCTGCGCGATATCCTGCCGGAGCGGACAGGCATCCTTCAAGTCATCATAAAGCACGGAAAAACGAAGGTTCGCGAACAGCCCCAGCGCTTTCCGGATCCCAAGCAGTCCGGCCTCAGGCCTTTTGGACGGCTCAAGCTGATACCATGGGCTGGTTTTCGGATCCCCGCCGATGGATCCCATCAATACGGCATCGCAGGATTTTGCAAGGTCAATCGTCTCCTGTGTCAGGGGAACCCCATGTTTGTCGATGGAGCATCCTCCCAGGTCCATCGGTACATAATTCAGGACAAAGCCGAACTTTTCCGCTGCCCTGTCAAGGACCCTGACTGCCTGCCTTACAATCTCCGGGCCGATTCCATCCCCTTCAATCACGCCAATTCTGTAGCTTCTCTTCTGTGTACTCATAAAACTCTGAAACCTTTCCTGAGACAATTCATTTTCGGTAAGGATCTGTTCAGCAATAACTTATGATCTTGCTTCATAAGATATTTCCGGACAACTCCTGACGATTCAGCACATCTATAATGCGGATCAATCCGGCGGGTACTCCTGCTGATCAACGGGAAAGCCCCACGCGGAGCGATAAGCATGCAAAACCATGTACCAGTTATCATAAAATATATTTTTTGCTAATTCAACCACAAACAGAATATTTATGTTATAATAGCGGGGCAATTCCAAAAAACTTGTGGAACATGAGGGGGAAAGGTATGGATAACCTGGATTTCCAGATTCTCACCGAACTGAAGGCAAATGCCCGGCAGACTGCTTCTGACATCAGCAAGACCATTCATCTGTCCGTTTCCACTGTGATCGAACGGATCAAAAAGATGGAAAAATCCGGTGTCATTCAGTCGTATACGGTCATCTGCGACGACATCAAGCTGGGGAATGACATCACGGTGCTGATGGAGATCGGCATGGAGCATCCCCGTTTTAATGATGAGTTCATCCAGCAGATCGGCCTGGACCCGAACGTCATCGCCTGCTATTATCTCACAGGAGAATTCGATTTCATGCTGAAGATCTGCTGCAGGTCCAGCGATCATCTGGAACAGATTCACAACCGGATCAAGGATTACCCCGGCGTCCGGCTGACACGGACCCACTATGTCCTGCGCACGGTAAAAAACATCCACTCATCCGGATTTGAAACAGAACCCCGGGAGAAGGGACGGAAAACCTCCGCCCATCCCCGCTGATATCAGGAGCTGCTCCTCAATGGCTGCGCAGGATTGCGCAAGATTCATGATTATCGTGCAAAATGACTCCTGCGGATTGTTCCGTCCTTCGGACTCCCACAGAAAAGGCTGCCGAAAACCCGGCAGCCTTTTCTGAAATCATTCCGTCATTTTTTTTCCGGAACCGGAGTCGGATCTGCAATTCCATCAGAAGCCTTTTCCACCTCTGCAATCGCAGTCTTCCTCATCGGAATACGGCAGTTTCTGTTGTTTCCGAATTCAACGATACAATCTTCTTCGGACACCTGGATTACAGTTCCATAGAAACCACTGTTCGTTACAACCGTATCTCCGACCTCCATGGAGCTGAGCAGCGAAGCGATCCGCTTCTGTTCCTTCCTCTGCGGACGGATCGCTATAAAGTACATAGCCCCAAATATGATCACCATGTAAACAATCATCATGATCATGCCGGTTCCGCCGACTCCGCCTGCGGAAGATGCCTCTAACAGTACTGGATTCATCTGGTCTTTCCTCCTGAATAGATATGGGTTCAGCATAACGCGCTAAGTGTCATTCTACACAACTTTATCTCACTCTTCAAGAAAAAACTTCTCCGGATTCATAAGTGCTGATCCAGTCCTTCCGAAATGCCTCATAGCGATGCGCTTCCACCGCATGCCGGATCTCCTCCATCAGATGGTTGTAGAAGTACAGGTTATGGAGCACAAGAAGCCGCATCCCCAGCATCTCCTTTGCCTTGAACAGATGATGGATATACGCGCGGGAGTAACTTCTGCAGGCAGGGCAGCCGCATCCGTCCTCAATGGGAGACTCATCAAAGGCAAAACGCGCATTATTCAGGTTGATCTTCCCCCGGTGCGTATACGCATGACCATGCCTTCCGTTTCTCGAAGGGTAGACGCAGTCAAAAAAGTCCACACCACGGTACACGGCTTCCACAATGTTGACCGGCGTCCCCACGCCCATCAGGTAAACCGGCTTTTCCTTCGGCAGGTAAGGTACCGTGGAATCCAGCACCCGGTACATCTCCTCATGTGTCTCTCCCACGGCAAGCCCGCCCACGGCGTAGCCATCCAGGTCCAGCTGGGTAATCTGCTTCGCATGCTCAATCCGGATATCATCATAGACCGCTCCCTGGTTGATCCCAAAGAGCATCTGTTCCCGATTGATCGTATCCGGAAGGCTGTTGAGCCGCTCCATCTCTTTCTTGCACCGCTCCAGCCAGCGGGTTGTGCGTGCAACAGAATTCCGGACATATTCCCGGTCTGCCCTGGAAGAAGGGCACTCGTCAAATGCCATCGCGATCGTCGATGCCAGGTTTGACTGGATTCTCATGCTCTCCTCCGGCCCCATAAAGATCCGGTGCCCGTCAATATGGGAACGGAAAGAAACGCCTTCCTCCCGGATTTTGCGTAAGGAAGCAAGGGAAAAAACCTGGAAGCCGCCGGAATCGGTCAGAATCGGCCGGTCCCAATTCATAAAACGGTGAAGCCCCCCAAGCTTTTTAATGGCTTCATCCCCTGTCCTGACATGCAGGTGATAGGTATTGCTCAATTCCACCTGCGTTCCGATCCCCCGCAGGTCATCCGTGGACACCGCTCCCTTAATTGCAGCCACCGTACCCACATTCATAAATACCGGCGTCTCTATGGTTCCGTGCACGGTCTGAAGCTGTCCTCGCTTCGCCCTGCCATCCACTGTAATCAGCTTATATTTCCCGCTCAATGCCGCATCTCCTGTCTCTCAATCTCTATTATGTTGCAATTCAATGCTTGCGTCACATGCAGTGTATCAGTCTAAGCGCACCCTTGTAAAGGGATACAGCTGCATTTCCCGCTCGAATACAGAATCAAAAGATTGTATACAATCAAAGCCGATGACAGGTTTGCTTTCCGCAATTAGAAGGCGTATACTATCCTCTGCCTGTGAAACAGACTTCCTATTTTATGCTCTATAAAATGGTAGTTACAGGAAACGCATTTAGAAAATGCGTTTCCTGTAACGCCTCCGGCGAGGATCGCATTTCACCCCTTGCTCAGAACGCAATCAATAAATACGCCACTTCAAAGTATGGATCCATCACGGACCGAAGAATGCTGCATCCTGCGCAGATAATATCGCAGCTGCATTGCATCAGCATGTTCGTCGAAGATCCGCATTATCAGGTATTATCATGAATTCACAACACACTTACTCTCTTGGCATCGATATCGGATCCACTACAGTCAAAATCGCCCTGCTGGACAGCGGAAAAAACATTCTTTTTGCCCAGTACAGGAGACATTTCGCAGATATCCAGGGCACGTTGGCTGACCTGATTGAAGAAGCGCTCGACAAAACCCGGGACGCGAAGGTAAGTCCGGTCATCACCGGATCCGGAGGGCTGACGCTTGCAGGAAACATGAACATTCCCTTTATCCAGGAAGTTGTCGCGGTCTCTGCAAGTCTCCAGCTCTATTCTCCGCAGACAGATGTTGCGATCGAGCTGGGCGGGGAAGACGCGAAGATCATCTATTTTGACGCTTCCGGCATCGACCAGCGCATGAACGGAACCTGTGCCGGCGGTACCGGCGCCTTTATCGACCAGATGGCCTCCCTGCTCCAGACAGATGTGGCAGGGCTCAATGAGTACGCCAAAAACTACAAGTCGCTCTATACCATCGCGGCAAGATGCGGCGTATTCGCAAAGTCTGATATTCAGCCGCTGATCAACGAAGGAGCCACCAAAGAAGACCTGGCCGCTTCCATCTTCCAGGCAGTCGTCAATCAGACCATCTCCGGGCTTGCATGCGGGCGCCCGATCCGCGGTCATGTCGCTTTCCTGGGCGGGCCTCTGCATTTCCTCAGTGAGCTGAGAAATGCATTCATCCGTACCCTGAACCTGGATGAGGAACATACCGTGATCCCTGAGCATTCCCACCTGTTTGCCGCGATCGGGTCTGCGCTGAACGCGGACGGAAAGGCAGCCGTGCAGATGTCCGAGCTGGTACAGACGCTCAGGCATGGCGTAAAGATCAATTTTGAAGTTCCCCGGATGGAGCCTTTGTTCGCTTCCGAAGAAGAATATGAATCCTTCGTCCGCAGGCAGGAACGTTACAATGTGAAAACCGCGGACATTGAAACCTATTCCGGGAATTGTTACCTTGGCATCGATGCAGGCTCCACTACGACGAAGGCAGCGCTTGTCTCGGAGGACGGGGAGCTCCTGTATTCATTTTACTCGAACAACAACGGCAGCCCGCTGAAAACCGCCATCAATGCAATCCGCGAGATCTATTCGCTTCTTCCTGAGGATGCCCGGATTGCTCACTCCTGCTCCACCGGATACGGGGAAGCTCTGATCAAGTCCGCGCTTATGCTGGATGAGGGGGAAGTGGAGACCATAGCCCATTATTACGCGGCATCCTTCTTTGATCCCAAGGTGGACTGCATCCTGGACATCGGCGGCCAGGATATGAAATGCATCAAGATCAAGGATCATGCCGTGGATTCCGTGCAGCTCAACGAAGCCTGCTCCTCCGGCTGCGGGTCTTTTATTGAAACCTTCGCAAAATCCCTGAACTATTCCATCACGGACTTCGCAAAAGCGGCATTATTTGCCAAAAACCCCTTTGACCTGGGAACACGCTGCACCGTCTTTATGAATTCCAAGGTAAAGCAGGCCCAGAAGGAAGGAGCCCTTGTGGAGGACATTTCTGCCGGACTGTCCTATTCCGTGATTAAAAATGCGCTCTATAAAGTGATCAAAGTTTCTGACGCCAAAGAGCTCGGCAAACATATCGTTGTGCAGGGAGGAACCTTCTATAATGACGGCGTCCTGCGTGCTTTTGAGAAAATCGCCCATTGTGACGCGATCCGTCCGGACATCGCAGGCATAATGGGAGCCTTCGGTGCAGGGCTCATCGCCCGGGAACGGTTTCATGAAAAAGAAGGCAAGGGAGACGGTTCCGATGCGACCAGCATGCTCCCGATCGACCAGATCGAATCGCTTCAGTTCACGACCCACAACGCAAAATGCCAGGGATGCACGAATCACTGCCGCCTGACCATCAACCGCTTCTCCGGCGGGCGCCAGTTTATCTCCGGCAACCGCTGCGAACGCGGCCTCGGGCGGAAGAAGAACAAGGACAACCTGCCGAACATGTATGACTTTAAGCAGAAGCTTCTCTTCCACAGGGAATCTCTGCCCCAGGATGAAGCCCCGCGGGGGATCATTGGCATTCCCCGCGTCCTGAATCTGTATGAGCTGTATCCGTTCTGGCATACCTTCTTCACAAAGCTCGGATACCGTGTTGTGCTCTCCCCGCCCGGTTCCTACCGGATTTATGAACTGGGAATCGAGTCCATTCCGTCAGAGTCGGAATGCTACCCTGCCAAGATTGCCCACGGGCACATCGAATGGCTGATCGCGCAGGGAATCAGGAAGATTTTTTATCCTTGTGTCCCCTATGAGCGCAAGGAGTTCAAGGACGCTGGCAATCATTTTGACTGCCCCATCGTCACGTCCTATCCGATGAACATTAAAAACAATGTCGAGAACATCCGCGATCTGAAGGTTGATTTTCTGTGCCCCTTTGTTGCGTTCACCAGCAAAGACACCGTGGAAAAACAACTGGTCGATCTATTCAAGGATATCTCCGGAAATGAGATCCGTGAGGCGGTCACTGCAGGCTGGGCGGAGCTGGAGCGCTGCCGCAAAGCTGTGTATGAAGAAGGGGAACGCATTCTGCAATACCTGGAGGATACCGGAAGGCACGGGATTGTCCTGGCGGGCCGTCCGTACCACATTGACCCGGAGATCAATCATGGCATCCCGGAACTGATCAATTCCTGCGGCATGGCTGTCCTGACAGAGGACAGTATCTCCCACCTTGCCAGGGTGGACAGGCCGCTGACGGTGCTGGACCAGTGGATGTACCATACCAGGCTTTACGCTGCCGCGGAATTTGTCAAGACCAGGGATGACATCGACCTGATCCAGCTGAATTCCTTTGGCTGCGGCGTCGATGCCGTCACAACCGATCAGGTGCAGGATATCCTGGCTGGTTCAGGCAAGATCTATACCTGCCTGAAGATTGATGAAGTCAACAATCTCGGCGCCGCACGCATCCGCGTACGCTCCCTGATCGCGGCAATCCGCATCCGTTCGTCCAACCCCCAGATGCGTGAGCTCCATTCCGCTGCCATTCATCCGGTTGTCTTCACAAAAGAGATGCGCAAGAACTATACCATCCTCTGCCCGCAGATGAGCCCGATTCATTTCAACATGCTGGAATCGGCGCTGCAGGCAAGCGGATACCAGCTCGTCTGCGTAAATCCGCCGGAAAAATATGCGGTAGATCTTGGCCTGAAATACGTCAACAATGATGCCTGCTACCCTTCGATCATTGTCGTCGGCCAGATGATGGCGGAGCTGACAAG
Organism: uncultured Clostridia bacterium; assembly: GCA_946623485.1. Lineage (GTDB taxonomy): Bacteria > Bacillota > Clostridia > Lachnospirales > Lachnospiraceae > Porcincola. Next base: position 1,027 of record CAMORF010000046.1, on the reverse strand, counting down.
CGGGAAATACGACCTCAACCGGACCGCGATTATCATGTCGCAGACCGGGGGCGGGTGCCGGGCATCCAATTATATCGGCTTCTTCCGCCGGGCGCTGAAGAAGGCCGGCCTGGAGAATGTTCCTGTGATCTCTGCTTCCGTGCAGGGGCTGGAATCCAATCCGGGATTCCGCGTCAACCTGGCATTTGCCAAAAGATGCCTGTATGCCATTGAATTCGGGGACCTGTTCATGAAGTGCCTCTACCATGTCAGGCCATATGAAGCCGTACCTGGAAGCGCGGACCGGCTGCATCTTGCGCTGGAGGAGGAATGCCGCAGTTTCCTGCTTTCCGGAAGCACCTCCATGGGGCAGTTCCAGAAGCTTTGCAGAAAGATCGTCTCTTCTTTTGATGCACTGGAAATCCGGGAGGGAAAGAAACCACGCGTGGGGATTGTGGGTGAGATTCTGGTTAAGTATCTCCCCGCAGCAAACAATCATCTCGTGGAGCTTCTGGAAAAGGAGGGCGCCGAGGCGGTCCAGCCGGAGATGATGGACTTCTTCCTGTACAGCTTTTACAATGCGAATTTCCGTGCCAGCAACCATTATGCCTCCAAATGGACCGCAAAGCTTTGCAACTGGGTAATCGCTTATCTGGAACATGTGCGGAAAGCCGGCAATGAGGCGCTCGCTTCCTCCAAACGGTTTGAGCCGCCGCGGAGAATCCAGGAGCTGGGAGATATGGCGAAGGGAGTTGTTTCCCTCGGAAACCAGACCGGCGAGGGATGGTTCCTGACAGCGGAGATGCTGGAGCTGATCGCGGACGGCACGCCAAACATCGTCTGTATCCAGCCCTTTGGCTGCCTGCCGAACCACGTGGTCGGAAAGGGTGTCATCAAGGAAGTGCGCAGGCTTCATCCGGGAGCAAATATCGCAGCCATCGATTTTGACCCGGGCGCTTCCGAGGTCAACCAGCTGAACCGCATTAAGCTCATGCTCTCTACAGCGGTGAAAGCTTTGTAAAAACAAAGGAACCTTTAAAAAACGTAA
>CAMORF010000045.1 GCA_946623485.1 uncultured Clostridia bacterium | reverse complement strand
CCTCATGATCGTGATGATGATCGTGATCCTCATGATCGTGATGATGATCATGGTCGTGATCCTCATGATCGTGAGGATGATCATGGTCGTGATCCTCATGATCGTGATGGTGCTCATGATCATGCTCCTCATGATCGTGGTCATGAGCATGTTCTTTCATCTCTGCCAGCAGCTGGTCAGCCAGTGACACAGACTGCTCCATCGCTTCATGGATCGTCTTTCCGCTCAGCTCATCCCAGGGCGTAGTGATAATCGTTGCATCCGGATTCTTCTCCCGGATCATGGCGATTGCCTCATCGATCTTTTCCTGCGTGGCGTTCTGCGTCCGGGAGAGAATGATTGTCCCGGCGCTCTCAACCTGGTTGTTATAGAACTCGCCAAAGTTCTTCATGTACATCTTTACCTTCTTGACATCGGCAACTGTCACAAGAGAGCCGATCTCCAGATCGCATTCCTTCGATGTATTCTCGATCGCGCTGCGGATGTCAGACAGCTTGCCGACGCCGGACGGCTCGATGATGATATGATCCGGGTGAAACTGCTCCACGACCTGCTTCAGGGCCTGCGCAAAGTCCCCCACCAGGCTGCAGCAGATGCAGCCGGAATTCATCTCGGTAATATTGATGCCGGCTTCCTTCAGAAACCCTCCGTCAATCCCGATCTCGCCGAACTCATTTTCAATCAGAACTACCTTCTGTCCTGCAAACACATCACTGATCAGTTTCTTAATCAGCGTCGTCTTGCCGGCCCCGAGGAATCCAGAAATAATATCAATCTTTGCCATTTTCCTCACCTCAAAAAAACATAAGCATAAATGAAAAGAAACGTTAATCATGAAGTAACGATTCAGTACTCCATTACTCAGAATGGAAAGCGCTCTGAGCTGAATCGTTACAAATTGAATACATTGCATACAATTTTTTAACGGTTCGTATTATAGTACATGCCCCATAAAAAAACAAGCCATGCAGGCTTCTTCCGCCGCCGCAAAGCAACCGCAGCGGAAGAAGCCTGCAATGGCTGTTATCCTCATAACTACGCTCTATGTATGATTCTCAATGCTCCAGCTTCCCGAAGAATGCTTTCATACGGTCATTCTTCGCGCTGAACACTTCTTCCGAGGAGCCTTCCACCTCAATCATGCCTTTATCCATGAATATGACATGGTCAGAGATTTCTTTTGCGAAATTCATCTCGTGCGTGACAATCACCATCGCAATATGGAGCTCCGCCAGGGAACGGATCACCTTCAGCACCTCTCCGGTAAGCTCCGGATCCAGGGCACTGGTCGGTTCATCGAAAAAAAGCACCTGTGGGTTCAGCGCAAGCGCCCGTGCTATCGCGACGCGCTGTGACTGCCCGCCGGAGAGCTGGCACGGATACGCGTCCGCCTTATCCGCAAGGCCCATCCGCCCCAGCAGGTCCATCGCCTCTTTCACCGCCTCAGCCTTCGGCTTCTTCTGGTTGTGTACCATCGGATCCACAATGTTCTTCAGAACCGAAAAATGGGGAAACAGGTTGAAATTCTGGAACACCAGTCCAAAGCAGGAATGCGCCTTTTTTAATCTTTCCCCCTTCGGATAAACCATCGTTCCGTCCGGCTCCACCCAGGCAGTCTTCTCTCCCAGATACCAGATCTCGCCTGCGTCAATCGTTTCAAGCATCGTCGCGCATCGCAGCATTGTCGATTTGCCGGAGCCGGACGGCCCGATGATCGACAGCACCTCCCCCTGATCCACCTGCAGGGAGATGTCCCGGATCACCTCCAGCCCGTCAAAACTCTTTCGGATATGCTTCATTTCCAGCAGCGCCATCCTGCCACCTCCGTATCATCATTGCCAGGCATCCCGTCCGGCCAATCTTCATAACAAAAACACCGTTTTCAGACATCTATTCCAGCATTCCTGCAATACCGGACAGCCACCAGAACCAATCATCTTTCAGATCCTTAGGTATAATAGTTCAGCGATTTCTCGATCCGCTCCATTCCAAACGCGACAATTGCGTTAAAGACATAATAGAACAATGCGGCTGCCAAAAACGGCATAAAGCTGGTTTCCTTCGCCGCGATCTGTTTCGCGATCGTGAACATCTCCGCGTACGCAAGGGAAAAAGCCAATGACGTATCCTTGACCAGCGTGATCACCTCATTCGTCACAGAAGGGAGAATCCGCTTGATGACCTGGGGAAGAATGATCCGGAAAAATGTGCTGGTTCTGGAATATCCAAGGATCCTTGCCGCTTCATACTGCCCGGGCGGCATGGACTCAATCCCTGACCGGTAGATCTCCGCAAAATATGCCGCGTAATTGACCGAGAAGGCAATGATTATTGCCGTAAAGCGCCACATAGTCCCCAGCTTCAGGCCTCCAATGTAAAATGGCCCGAAATAAACCGCAAGAAGCTGAAGCATCAGCGGCGTCCCTCTCATCACCGAGATATAGATCCATACGATTGACCGGATGATACGGTTTTTACTCATCCGCCCGAAGGAAACCAGCAGGCCAAGAGGCAGGGAAAACAAAAGGGTCAGCGCAAAGATATGAATGGATCTCAGAAGCCCGCTCCCAAGCTGCTGCATCATCACCTGAAAACTCATATTGCCTCCATCTTGCTTCCAAAAAATGAGACCGGTATGGCCCGTGCTCTCCCACCGAATAAGCGGTCCATACCAGTCCCGAAACTAAGCTCTTCTTTCAATACTGCTTTTCATTACTGTTCTCATGAAGCAAATCATACTCAGGCATCCGCTTCTGTTTCCGCCTCTACGCCAAGGCTCTCCGCCAGGCACAGCATATCCGCCGGGATTCCCATATCCTCATACTTCGCTGCGATCTCATCGAAGGTTCCGTTTTCCAGCAGCGTTGCAAGGTCCGCATTGATGATCCCGCACAGTGCGTCATTGCCCAGCTTGAATCCCACCGCATACTGCTCAGAATTCAGGTACTCATCCAGAATGACATATCCTTCCCTGCCTGCAATCTGGTAGTTCGCGACACCGATATCAATGGCAACCGCGTCCAGAGATCCCGCCTGCAGCTCCGCAAATGCCGTATTGTAATCACCGAACTGCTGAAGCTCTCCAAACGTAGCGCCAAGGTCCGCCTGGTCGCCGCCATCCTCCAGGAGGGAAAGCGCCGCGGAATCAGCCTGAACACCAACGATCTTTCCCGCAAGGTCATCCAGGGAAGCAATGCCGGTATCCTCAGCGGTCACGATAACCTGGCTGTTGTCCACATACGGAACCGAGAATGTATAGCTGTCCTCCCGGCCATTCATGGTAAATCCGTTCCAGATACAGTCAATATTGCCGGATCCAAGCTCCATATCCTTCGAATCCCAGTCGATCGGCCTCGCTACAAGCTCCCAGCCCTCAAGGTCGCAGACCGCAGCTGCAAGCTCCAGGTCAAATCCGGTATAATCCCCGTTATCATCCATATAGCCGTATGGCGGATACTCCGCGTCAAACCCGACAACAAACTTTCCATCCTCCGCCAGGCCATTCCCGGCGGCCTCTGTCTCATCCGCAAACGAACTCATCCCCAGTAAGGAAGCCGCCATTGCCGTGCACAGAACCCCTGCCAGAATCTTCTTCATCATTCCTGTCCTCCATTGAATACACATCTATCCTTCTCCAGATTATCACTTTAATGTGATAAAGTATTAAGATGGTATCATGGCAAACAGAGAATGTCAAGCTTCCTGCCCGCAAACACGCTCCATCGCATTCAGGATATTTTCATAACCGGTACAGCGGCACAGATGTCCTGCAATCAGCTTCCTCAGCTCCTCCCTGGTGTATCGCTTCCCGGTTCCGGCCAATTCCACCGCTGTCATGATCAGGCCTGGCGTGCAGAATCCGCATTGAACCGCCGCCTCATCGATAAATGCCTGCTGGATCGGATTCAGCTCTCCGTTCGGCCGCTTCAGCCCTTCGGTGGTCAGGATATGCTTCCCCTCTGCCCACATGGTCAGGTACAGGCACACATCCACCGCAACCCCGTCGATCAGGACCGTACACGCACCGCATTCGCCCACGCCGCAGCCCTTTTTCACGCTTGTCAGGTTCAGCCTCTCCCGCAGAGTCTCCAAAAGACTCTCCCGCGGGTCAACCGCCAGCTCAACTTCATTTCCATTGACCCACATATGTACAATCTTCAGCATCCCTGATCACCGCCTTTCCTGCCTGGAAGCGCCGCATCCGGCGCTTCATGGTTTTGCCAGCGCCGGATCGCTTCCTTCAACGCGCGCCTGGCCAGCTCAGATATGAGCTGAAGGCGGAAATCCTTTGATGCTCTCCAGGAGGACCTTGGATTCACTTCATTCAATACGCCGGAGCCGATCAATTCATAGATCTGATCATCCGCCACGCGTTTTCCCGCAAGCGCCTGTTCCGTCTCCCGGCATCTGATCGGGGTCGGGGCAGCTACGCCGTATCCGATCCTCGCCTCCTCAATTGTCTCTCCGTCCGGGGTAAGCCTGACCCGGACACAGCAGCCCAGGGTCGCGATCTCCATCGCGGCACGCTTTCCATATTTCATGTAGCAGCCCGTAAAGCCGGCATAATCCTCCGGCCTGATCTCAATCGCCCGGCAAACCTCGTCATGCCGGCGCACCGTCCTTCCGGGGCCGGTATAGAATTCGGTGACAGGAACCCTTCGCACACCCTCCGCGCCCTGCAGCACCACAACCGCATTCAATGTCTGGAGCGTCGCCGCCGAATCCGCGGAAGTCGCCCCGTTGCATACATTTCCCCCGATCGTTCCCTGATTGCGGATCTGAGGGCCGCCAACCGTATCCACCGCCTCTCCCAGGTAAGGGACATACCTGATGATCAACGGATCATTGGTCAGATCCGTAAAGCAGGTTGCAGGGCCGATCTCCAGCGTCCCGTCTGACAGGATCTTCACCCCATGAAGCTCCTTAATCTCATGGATGCTCACAAGGCTGCCGCCTGCGCCTTTTCCGTCCCTGAGCTTCACCAGCACATCCGTCCCGCCGCTGATGATCTCGGCATCCTCGTGCTCTGTGAGCAGGCGGACGGCATCCTCGACTGACTTCGCCTCAAAATAGTGTTCTATATCAAACATACTTCTTCTCTCCTCAAACGAGCCCGGCTTCCCCGCTGATCAGCCTTGATTCCTCTTGGATCAGCCCGGCTTTCTCTCAGATCAGCCCGGCTTCCCCCGCTGACCAGCCTTGCTTCCCCTCGGATAAACCTTGATTCCTCTTGGATAAACCTTGCTTTCTCTCAGATCAGCCCGGCTTCCTTGAATGCCGCCACCAGTTTCTGCTGTGTCATCGGGATCTCTTTCATGGAGACTCCTGTCGCATTCAGGATCGCATTGCGGATTGCAGGGGCGACAGGGATGGCAGGAGGCTCACCCAGCGCCTTGTTTCCATAAGGTCCCATGGGATCGTCCATTTCCAGGAACTCCACATGAAGCTCCGGCACATCCATCGCAGTCGGAATCTTAAAGTCAAGCAGGTTCGCATTGAGCGGACGGCCCTTTTCATTGTACAAAAGCTCCTCCGTCAGCGCATATCCGATTCCCATTGCCATGCCGCCGTGCACCTGTGCCTCAGCAAGCTTCGGATTGAGGAGCGTCCCGGAATCATGTACATTGATGATGTTATTGATTTTCACCTTGCCCAGCGGCATGTCAACCTCCAGGTCAACAAAGCAGCATCCGGACGCGAATGTATTCTCCTTGCAGTGGTTTGTCACCTCTGCAGTGATATGCTCCGAACGATCCAGAGAATAAAATGCGTTCATTGCAAGGTCTTCCATGCTCAAAAGAGCTTTGCCCGGCTTCACGTCCTTCTCGACGCCGGTATCCCGCAGGATCGCAGCCTCGCCGTTCGGAAGGTCATGGATATCATATTCCTTCACCTTTCCATCCAGCCACGCACTGTACTTCGCAGATTCTCCCTTCGATCCGTCATTTCGTGTGTTATCGATATATTCACCGCCAAGGGCAAGCTTTTTCGCGTTCCGCACAGCCGCATTCCCCGTATCAAAGCCATCGGCCGCGCCGGTCCCGGTCGGGGCTGCATCTGTCACCGTGCCTGCCCCGGTTGGTGATGAGGCTGTCACGGTGCACGCCCTATCTGATGCTGCGGCAGTGCCGGTATGGATCTTCTCACAGATCTGATTCTGCCAGATCATCAGCTCTTCCGCCGGCCGGCCCAGCATGTAGGATGCATAATCCAGGATCCGCGCACGCAGCTCCAGGGCACATTTCTTGACTGCCTTGCCTGTCACAAAGCTCTGCCGGGAGGCATACGCACCAGTGTCAAAGGGCGCCACGTCCGTATCCTGTGTTGAGATGATGTATACCTTGTCCATCGTGATTCCGGTTGTCTCGGACGCCATCTGGGAAAACACCGTATCGGCGCCCTGCCCGATCTCCGTCGCGCTCAGTTCGACCTGGATCGATCCATCCTGATTCAGGATCATGCGGGCGCTTGAAGTCTCAAGGGAAATCGGATATACCCCTACCTTATACATGAAGATCGACATCCCGACCCCCCGGCGGACAGGTCCTTCCTGGTGCGCATACTCCCTGCGTTTTTCCTCCCAGTGGATAAACTCAGCGCCGCGCTTCATGCATTCTTTCAGGCTGTAGGAATAATAAGTAATTCCATTGCTTGCCACAAATCCGGGCGGGACGCAATTGTCCATACGGAACTGCAGCGGGTCAAACCCTCCCTTTGCACACAGATCGTCTGTCAGGCAGTCCGCGAGAAATGCTGCCTGCGGCACGCCGTAAGCCCGCATCGCGCCGGCTACGGCTGAGGAAGTATATACAGAATATCCGTCTGACCTGCATCCATATGCATCGTGCATGATATCCTTGAAATTCGTGGTCATCCCTGCTGTGATCGCATGGCCGTGAGACGCATAGGCCCCCTTGTTGGTATAGATGTCGCCTTCCCTGGCCAGAAGCTTCCCGTCTTTCGTCGCAAGCCCCCGCAGGACACCCTTGCATGCATGCCGCGTCCTTGTCTGGGAGACGCACTCCTCCCGGCTCAGTTCCAGGCACACACACCTTCCACCGCAAACGATGGACAGGTACGCGTTCAGGGGTTCATCGAGCACATCCTGCTTATTCCCGAAGCCGCCTCCGATATAAGGCTTGATCACGCGGACCTTGCCCACCGGCCAGCCCAGCGCCTGGGCAATCACGCGGCGCATGATATGCGGGATCTGGGTGGATGCGACCACCGTCACCTTTCCGTTGGTATCAACATACGCCCAGCTGGTACATACCTCGATATGGCAATGCGCAATCCGGGGTGTACGGTACGTGTCTGATACCTCAATCAGGTTCTCCTCCCCGTATTCCTCGATCGCCCTCTCCTTCGCTTTGTCATAATCGAAATCCGGCGATGTCTTAAAAGAAGTATGGACAAATATATTATCCTTGCGGATATCCGGATGAAGCGGCGTCGCACCTTCCGCCAATGCCTCCTCAATGGTGACAATCGGCTCATATTCTTCATATTCCACCCGGATCAGGCGCGCAGCCCGCTCTGCGGCGACATTGTCCTTTGCCACGATGGCCGCGATCTCATCTCCCCACTGCCGCACCCTTGTGTTAAGCAGCTTGCGGTCCGGGACATCCTGATGGGCCGCCTCCACGGACCACGGATGCCCGGCCGTCGGGAACTGTATGTCCGGGACGTCAAAACACGTAACGATCCTGACAACACCGGGAACCTGCAGTGCCTCGCTGATGTCAATCGATTTCACGACCCCGTTCGCAATCGTTGAGCGTACGACCTTTGCCCATAGCGCATCCTTCGGCATGAGGTCATTGGTATACTTTGCCTCACCTGTGACCTTCCCCCGGGCATCCACCCTTGTAAAGCTTTTTCCTACTGTTTCCATAAGCAGTATTCCTTTCCTGATTCAGGTTTCATCCACCGCCCTGCGCGCGGCAAAGCCGACAAGCTCCTGCACCACAGCTCCGCCGATTGCCCGTGCCTTGTCTGAGATCGTAAAGCAGTTTTCCCGCTCGGACTGCCTCGGATCAACATCCGCAATCTTGAATCCTTCTGTTACCGGATAGCCATCCCGAAGCATCCCCCTGAGCAGGCCGGAAAAGGGAGCGGTTACCTTGACGCCGGAAGGCTCATCCGGTGTCTCGATCACGCAGATCGTCTCGCCCTCCATCACGATCTCCCCGATATCTTTCCTGATCCGGAGCACACCCTTTACCGGGCTGTGAACCACCCGGTCAGCTGCATGTCCGGCAATCATGCCCGGAATCCCTGTGTTCGGAAGCGCACTTCCCGATGTCACGGGCCTTCCAAGCCGGTGTCCCCGCATGGTTTCGATCACAACATCACAATCTTCCCCCGCCGTGAATCCCGGTCCCAACGCGATGACGAACGGCGCCATCCCCTTCCTCGTCCCCAGATTCCGCTTCGCAAGGATTGCGTCCACGACCGCTGTCAGGAACAGATGCCTGCCGCCCCCCTCCAGCGTCGTCAGACCGGTATCCCATTCACTGTACTTTTCTTCCGTGTCAATGATGTCATGGATCGCTTTCCCTTCCGGATCCACCAGAATGGCAATCTGATCCTGGAACAGGAGATACTGCGCCTGGTCCAGGTTTTCAGCAAGGGTCACTGTCAGGTCCTCAACGCTGGCGCTCCCTTCATAGACCGCCTCCGACAGCGCCACAGTCCTGCGGATCGCGCTCGGACGGCTGCTCTCAAGAATCAGGACCGGGAATCCTGCCCGCCTGAGCGCCCATATTGTGCCGGTAGCGATGTCCCCGCCCCCGCGTACGATCACCAGCTGATCCGTTACCATATCCAACCTCCTGTTTCACATCTCTCTATCTTATCAAATCCGCCTTATCCATGCCGCCGCTCCTGCCGCGTCACATTTTCTCAGATCCTGACTATTCAGATATACTCCGGCAGTCCACGCTTGATATACTGCCCCAGATTTTCACGCACAACCTGGCCATTTTCCGCAGCAAGCGTCCCCCTGAGGTACACCGCGTCGATCGCGCACGCAAGCTCCATGCCTTCCAGCGGCGCGTAGTCGCATAATGACACCTGTGTCTGCGCACGCACCACCCTCTTCTTCGCCGGATCGAGGATCACGAGATCCGCGTCCGAGCCCACAGACAAGGTGCCCTTCCTTGGATACATCCCATAAAGTCTGGCAGGATTCTCGCTCAGCACCTCACACATCTTCTCCTTGGAGATACGCCCTTTCGCGACACCCTCAGAATACATGACCACGCCTCTTGTCTCGGCTCCCGGCATTCCTCCCGGGATCTTCCGGAAATCGTCCTTCCCGAGCTTCTTCTGCTCCGTTGTGAAGGAACAATGATCCGTGGAAACCGTCTGAATCTCGCCATCCCGAATTGCCTTCCAGAGTGCCTCCTGATCTGTTTTTTTCCTCAGCGGCGGCGCACACACATATTCGGATGCCTCTTCAAAGGAATCCTTCTCGTAGAGGGAATCATCCATCACCAAATACTGCGGACAGGTCTCAACATAGACCTTCTGGCCGCGCCGCCTGGCCGCGCGGATCTCCTCAAGTCCTTCCTCGCAGGTCAGGTGCACGTCAATGACCGGCTCATCCGCCACTTCAGCCAGATGGCAATACCTGCCGATCGCCTCTGCCTCCGCCGCTGCCGGCCTTGTCAGGTAATGAGAGCTTACTAATTTTTTCTTGACGGGATCAGCGGCATACTCCTCCCGCAGCGCGTCTATGAGCCCGCTGTTCTCACAATGACAGCCCGTCGTTGTCCCGCATTCCTTCAATCTCTGAAGCACCTTCAGGATGGTGCAGTCATCGATCTGCGTATCATATGTCATGTAGATCTTAAATGTGCTTGCCCCGCGTTCGATCATATCGGGGATCTGGGCGCTGATGGCATCATTCCATTCCGTGATCGTCTGGTGGAATCCGTAATCACAGGAGCACCCTGCCTTCGCCTTTTCAAACCAGTTGTCCAGACCTTCGTTGAGGGTCTCCCCCGGATAAGCGGTTCCGAAATCCACGATGGTTGTTGTTCCGCCCGCAATCTCCGCCTTTGTCCCGGAAGCAAAATCATCCACCGTGACCGTCCCTGCAACATGCAGGTCAAAATGCGTATGCGCGTCTATAAATCCGGGAAATATGAGCTTTCCAGCCGCTTCCACAACCTGGCATCCTTCCGGAGGGACTATCCGCTCTGCAATCTTCGCGATCTTCTCTCCATCGATCAGCAGATCCGCTTTCCGGCTTCCTCCGGGAGAAACTAACGTTCCATTTTGAATCAGAATCATACTGCCGCCTTTCCTGGGTTTATTCACCTCTATACAATCATCCGGAACAATCATCATTCAGAACAATCACCATCCGGAACAATCACAATCCGGAACAATCACAATCCGGAACAATCA
>CAMORF010000044.1 GCA_946623485.1 uncultured Clostridia bacterium | reverse complement strand
CGTAAACGGCTCCCTGGGGCCGAAAGATCTGGTCCCCATCGTAAAAAAGATAAAGGCGCATCCCAGCCTGCCGCTCATCGTCAAGCCGAATGCAGGGCTGCCGGATCCAAGAACCGGCAGATATGCCATGACGCCTGAGGGATTCGCAAAGCAGATGGCCGTCTTCCCCCGCATGGGGATCCGGATCCTGGGCGGCTGCTGCGGGACAAGCCCCGCCTATATCGATGCGCTGAAGCGTATCTGCGTTGAATCACAATTCCCGGAAGCGGGGAGGAATCCGGATAGTTCCTGCCCTGATCCCCTCAACGGGGTAAGCTCCGCCGGGCGTACGGTTTTGCTGGACGGGAAGGTACATGTCATAGGCGAGCGGATCAACCCCACCGGGAAGAAGAGATTCCAGCAGGCACTCCGGGAACATGACATGGATTATATCTGCAGATGTGCCATCGAGCAGGCGGATGCAGGCGCGGATATCCTGGATATCAATGTAGGGCTTCCGGGCGCGGATGAGGCCGCCTTGATGACAGATGTGGTGCGGGCGGTCCAGAGTGTCACTTCCCTGCCCTTGCAGATTGATTCTTCCAATGCGAAGGCGATCGAAGCCGGGCTTCGGGCTGCCTGCGGGCGGGTCATTGTGAATTCTGTCAACGCGGAAGAAGAAAAATGCAGGCAGATCCTGCCGATCGTGAAGAAATATGGCGCCTGCGTCATCGGGCTGGCACTGCGTAAATCCGGGATGCCTGAGAATGCGGAGGAAAGGATCGAGAATGTCCGGACAATCCTTCGCTTTACCGATGAATATGGAATTCCCAGGAAGGACGTGATCATAGACTGCCTTGCCCTGACCGTCTCCGCGCAGCAGGAACAGGCAATGGAAACCCTGCGGGCAGTGCAGTATGTCAGGCAGAACTTCGGGGTACACTGCACCCTGGGGGTCAGCAATATTTCCTTTGGCCTGCCGGAGCGGAAATACGCAACAATCAGTTTCCTCACCCAGGCAATGTACTGCGGCGTTGATCTTCCGATCCTGAACCCGAACCAGCTGGAAATCATGGATGCCGTAGCTGCCTTCCGGGCTCTCTCCGGACAGGATCCCTCCTGCTCGGAGTATATCGCGCGCTTTTCCGGCAGGAAAACTGTCACCGTACCCCTGGATGCCAGGCAGGCTTCCTTAAACGCTTCCCAGGCTGCAGCAGGAAAGCCGTCTGGTTCCGATTCCGATCCTTCCGCGATGCTCGCGAAAGCTGTCCTGCGCGGCCTGGGGGATGAGGTCCGCCGGCAGACTGCTGTTTTGCTGGAGCAGCTCAGTCCCATGGCAATCATTGAGAACATCCTGATCCCTGCGCTGGATGAGGTGGGAAGCCGGTATGAAAAACAGCTGCTGTTTCTTCCGCAGCTGATCAATGCCGCAAATGCCGCCGCAAAAGGATTTGAACTGATCAAGGACCGGATTGCATCATCCGGCGAAGAGAATGTTTCAAAGGGAAAAGTGGTCCTCGCCACGGTGGAAGGCGACATCCATGACATCGGCAAGAATATCGTAAAGGTCGTTCTGGAAAACTACGGCTTTACCGTAATCGACCTTGGGCGTGATGTTCCGCCGGAAAAGATCCTGTCAGAAGCCAGGAAAGAAGACGTAAAGCTTGTCGGACTCTCCGCCCTGATGACCACTACTCTCCCGGCCATGGAGCGCACCATCCGGCTGCTGAAAGAATCCGGATGCACCGCCAGAACCGTAGTGGGAGGGGCCGTCGTAACGCCCGGGTATGCAAAAGAGATCGGGGCGGATTACTACGCAAAGGATGCAAAGGCAACCGTAGATGCCGCGCGCAAGGTCTATCGAACCTGAGAACCATTCCGCGCGGAAAGGAAGCCAAAGCCAAAAACCATTCCGGGCGGGAAGCATGCAAAAGCGAAAAGCATCCCGCACAGACGGCATCATAATAATACTTTCTTACGATTCTTTCAGATACTCCCGGGCTTCCTGTACGGCGCGTTCCATCGCCGCCCTTCCGGGCGCGCCGGGAGTAAGTCTCTTTTCCACGCAGGTTTTCAGAGAGATTGCGTCATAGATATCCTGATCGAACCGGTCTGAATAACTGCGGAATTCTTCCAGGGACAGATCGTCCAGGGCACAGCCCTTGTCGATGCAGCGCAGCACCAACGCTCCTGCGATCCCATGGGCATCCCGGAAGGGAACTCCTTTTTTCACCAGGTAATCCGCTGCGTCCGTCGCGTTGGTGAATCCATTCCTGGCTGACGCGGCCATCACATCCTTCCGGAAACGCATCGTTGCCACGCATCCGTCAAACAGACGGAGGCAGTTTTTGACCGTGTCGATCGCGTCAAAGGAAAGTTCCTTGTCTTCCTGCATATCCTTATTGTAAGCCAGGGGAATTCCTTTCATGGTCGTCAGAAGCGCTGTCAGGGCGCCGTAAACCCGTCCGGTCTTTCCCCGGACCAGCTCCGCGATATCAGGATTCTTTTTCTGCGGCATGATGCTGGAGCCGGTGGAAAATGCATCATCCAGTTCCACAAACCGGTATTCATTGCTGTTCCACAGGATCATCTCCTCCGCAAACCTGCTCAGGTGCATCTGGCAGATCGACAGCGCCGACAGAAACTCAATCAGGTAATCACGGTCTGATACGCCGTCCATGGAATTGCGGGAAGGGCGGATGAATCCCAGCTCCTTTGCCGTGAATTCACGGTCCAGCGGATAAGTTGTTCCCGCCAGGGCGCCGCTTCCCAGAGGGCAGGTATCCATCCGCTGCGAGATGGAGGACAGACGCTCCCGGTCCCTCCGGAACATCTCAAAATATGCGCCAAAATGATGCGCAAGCGTGACAGGCTGTGCCTTTTGAAGATGGGTAAAGCCCGGCATATACGTATCCAGGTTTTCCTCCATCACCTTCAGGATCGTCGTGAGGAAATGCTTCAGGAGCGCATCCATCTCTTGGATCTCATCACGCACATACAGCTTCATGTCCAGGGCCACCTGGTCATTCCTGCTCCGCCCGGTATGCAATTTTTTCCCGGTCTCCCCGATCCGTTTGATCAGCTGGGCCTCCACAAAGCTGTGGATATCCTCATACGCATCGGAAAACTGCAGCTTTCCGCTCTCCAGGTCTGCCTTGATGGTTCCGAGCCCCTCTATAATCCGCTCCGTCTCCTCATCACTGAGAATGCCCTGTTTGCCCAACATGGCAGCATGCACCACGCTTCCCAGGATGTCCTGCGCGGACAATCTTTGGTCAAACGGGAGCGAATCATTAAACTTCTTTACAAGCGCATCGGTTTCCTTCGTGAATCTGCCGCCCCAAAGCTGTGCCATGAATATCATCCTCCCTTTTTATCCGTGCTGCCGGAGCGCTTCTTTTGCTGCTCCCATTCGTTGCTGTTCCCGTTTGTGGCGTTCCCGCTCGGCACGGGAAAAAACGCAGCCGCAAAAGTCCTGCCGGTACAGGCCATGCTCCTTCGAAAGTACGATGGAACGCTGGTAGCCTCCCTTTTTCTTGAAATCCGACGGAAGGTGCCTCACTCCATAGGTTTTTTCAAGCTCCAGGCCAATCTCATTGATCCGATCCGCCCGCTTCAGCGGGCTGATGGAAAGTGTTGTGGTAAAAAAATCATATCCGCCTTCCGCAGCAAGCCTTGCCGTCTCTTCCATACGAAGGCGGTAACAGACAAAGCATCGCTCGCCCCCCTCCGGAACCTGTTCGAGTCCCCGGACCTTCTCATAAAACCGCCGCGGTTCATACGCCCCGCTGACAAAAGAGATCGCATGCGCAGGATGCATCTCTGCGATCAGACGTTTCAGCTCATCTTCCCGGTGACGGTATTCCGCTTCCGGTTCTATGTTCGGATTATAGAAAAAATCGGTAATCTCAAAATAATCCGAAAGGTATTCCAGCACATAGCTGGAGCACGGCGCGCAGCAGCTGTGCAGAAAAAGCTTTGGCACGCTGCCGCCGGGGCCGGCTTCCCTGCTTTGGATTTCCGCAAGGATCCTGTCCAGTTCTTTCTGGTAATTGATCTGGTTCATATCAGGCGATTCCCGTTGATCCGAAGCCGCCCCGGGCCTTGCCGCCCAGGGTCTGCACTTCTTCAAATATGATTGCAGGCTGGTGCTCCAGAATCCGGAACTGGCAGATCCGGTCATTGACATGGATCGCCGTATCCCTGGTTGCATAACACGGCCATCTCAGGTGATCCGCATCCCCGCAGTAGGATTCATCCACGATTCCCACGGCATTGGTCTGGATCAGCCCATAGGTTTTGAAGGTGGAGCTTCTTGCGGCGATGATCATCTCATATCCGGCAGGAAGCTGTACGGAAACGCCCAGATCTACCAGACGGAAGTCCCCTTTTTTCATGACAACCTCCTCGGCGCAGCGAAGGTCAATCCAGTCGCTCTTGCCGCCGATGTAAGAGAGCTTGTCAATCTGTGTTGAATGATATTTGATTCGGATTGTCTTATCCATAACTGTTCCTGTTTCCGGGTAACGCTTTCCCCTTGTCTTTTCATCCGTTCGCGCGGCTCAAAAATCAATCACATAGGGAATCGTTACAAAATGATAAATGACTGCGGCTTCAGTGTCAGCACACCGTCTTTCAGGTTTCCCGCGCCAACCTGCCATACCGGCTTTCTGTCTTCGGCATCGATGGGAGCCGATACGGTTTTCGAGGATGGATTGACAGCGCAGATCCGGTTTCCCCGTCGGTAAACAAAGGGAAGTTCTCCCTTTTTCTGATACAGAACCTCCAGGTTCGGCTGCCCTTGCAGATCCTCTTCCTTGTGGCGCAGCGCAAGGATCGAGCGCACTGTTCCCAGCAAAGAATCCGCGTCCTGCATCATCTCGCTCACAACCGGGGCATCCTGGGCGGGGTCAACCGGGAGATACAGGCAAGCTGCATCCGCGTCGGAGAATCCAAGGTTTTTCTCTCTGCTCCACTGCATCGGCGTCCTGCTTCCGGTCCGGAAATAGCCGCCTTCTTTTGTCCGCAGATTCTGGTATCGCTGTCCGATCTCATCCCCGTAATACAGGAAAGGAACGCCCGGCATGGTAAACAGGAATGCGTAAAACAGCTTCAGTTCCCGCTCTGAGAGGTTGAAAGACGGGCGAACCGTATCATGGTTGCAGGTGATCAGGCTCATATAGCCTATGTCTTTCGTATCCTGATACCGCTCCAGGTACCAATCCATAAAGCAGGTGATATCCCCGCCTGCGTCCATTTTGAAAAAGCTGTGATCCTCATACTCCGCAGCACATTCCGGATCCGCTCCGGTAAAGCATGGATCAGAGTGGATGATCCGGCCGGCATGATTCTGATAATCTCTCACCAGCGTCGAATAAGGACTGTTCGGTTCATTGAGCACAAAATCCGCATGGAATCCGGCCCGAAGGGACAGGGACGGATTGCTCCACTCTGAGACAAGGGCACATTCCGGATAATCCTGATCCAGCATATTCCTGATCTCACGCCAGATCCGGCTCGTTCCGGTCTTCTTCTCATCATCTCCCTTGACCAGGGAGGATGCCATATCGACACGGAAGCCGTCACACCCTCTGTCCATCCAGAACCGCATCACATCCTTGATGGCTTCAATGGTCGAGCGTGCAGCTTCGCTGTCAACGGTGCACTTCCAGTTCTCATCCGCATGAAGCCACCCGTAATTCAAAGCCGGCTGGCATTTGAAAAAATTCAAAAGATAAGTACCGGGACGCTCCGCTTCGCCGCCGACATAGGGATATCCCATATTTCCGGTTCCCCTGAAACAGTAATCAGTCCAGATAAACCGGTCGGAATACTCATTGCGTTCCAGCGCACAGCTCTTTTGGAACCATTCATGCTCCTCCGACGTATGGCCGGGCACAAGATCCAGGAGGACATGAATCCCCCTCGCATGCGCCTCCTGAAACAGACGGATCAGATCCTCATTCGTTCCGTACCGATCCGCTGCCTTCTTGTAATCGCGCACATCATATCCCGCGTCACGGAATGGAGAGTCAAAGCAAGGATTGATCCACAGCGCATTGCATCCAAGACTTTTGATGTAATCAAGCTTCGTTATGATCCCCTGAAAGTCTCCGATCCCATCCGAATTGGAATCGCAATATGACTGCGGATAGATCTCATAAAAAACTGCATCCTTCAACCACCCTGGCATAAGAAACCTCCTATTCTTTTCTTTATGATCTGATAGCTTGCCTGTAAGGCCTGATTGCGATCAGATTCGATTGTTCTGCAATGTTGGTGTATCGTAGCATCATACGTTCCTGAAATCAAGTACAGCTCTCTGCAGTTTTTCTGCAAAGAGCTGTCACATCAACATCCATTTCCTGAATCAGAATATCTACCGGATCAGAATCCTACCGTCGCATTCAGCCTTCGTTCCATCGCTTCCGGATTATTGCAATACTTCACTGCGGTCTCCTGTGTGATCCGCCCCTTCTTGAACAGGTCATAGATCGACTCGTCCATCGCAATCATGCCCTCGGAAGCTCCGCTGCGGATTGTCGCGTCAATCTGATGTGTCTTCCCCTCACGGATCAGGCTCCGGATTGCCGTGTTCGCATACATCACTTCAAACACGGCTGTCACCTGTCCGTCAATCGTGGGAATCAGCTGCTGGGAGATCACGCACCGCAGCATCATCGCCAGCTGCAATCGGATCTGGTTCTGCTGGCCGGCCGGATAGATATCGATGATACGGTCAACCGCGTTCGCGGCTCCCTGCGTATGCAGGGTCGAGAACAGGAGAATTCCGGTCTCGGCAGCGGTCATGGCTACCTCAATCGTTTCATGGTCACGCATCTCGCCCAGGAGAATGACATCCGGGCTTTCCCGCAGCGCACTGCGCAGGGCATGAATGTAATCGACGACATCATTGCCGATCTCACGCTGTGTGACGATGCACCTGTCATGGCGGTGGACGAATTCAATCGGATCCTCCATCGTGATGATATGTCCCTCTCTCGACCGGTTAATATGGTCAATCATGCACGCAAGCGTCGTAGACTTTCCGCTTCCGGTCGCGCCTGTCACCAGGATCAGGCCGTTCCGGATGTCAGCCGCCCGCATCACGGAAGCCGGAATCCCCAGGCGGGAAGCATCCGGCAATCCGAAGCGGATCACACGAAGCACAACGGCCAGGGAGCTTCTCTGATGGAACACGTTGGCACGGAATCTTCCGAGCGCCGCGATCGAAAAGGAAAAGTCATCATCGAAGGTCTCATCCTCGAGTACCCTGTTATGCCGCCCGCACTGTGTGTAGATCGCGCGGACAATTGTTTCCGTATCATCCGGATGGAGTATCTCATTGGAACGATCCTGCTTTCCAAGCACCTTATAGGTCAGAGGAAGACCCGGTATGATAAAAACATCCGATGCCTCCAGCCGAAGCGCTTCCTTCAGGATATCATTTAATTCTACCATGTTTAAGCCAAACCTGTTCCTTCCACAGATGTTTCAGGCAGGGTATTGAGATATCCATTCGCATCCTCCGTCAGCGGCTGCGCGCCTTCCGGAAGGACATCTGAATACTCTGTTTCCGCTACCGTTTCAATCTCCCACTTCTTAACAGACAGCATGCCATCCTTGTCTGCCTCGGCCGTAATATGCAGATACTGATTCATCGAAAACCGGATCGATGTAGTATAAGTATTGCCGTCCGCCACGGTATCGTAGGGAAGCGGCGCTCCCCCGCGAAGATAATCATCCATCTGGGCCAGCCATTCCTGCCCGGCCCTTTCGCTCATGGCATTCTGCTGCGCGAAAACCATCTGTCTGTCAGCAAGCGCCTTGTCCGTCTGCGCGCCGACCAGTGACAAAAGCGCCAGCACCGCAAGCAGAATCAGTACACAGGTGATGACGATCGTCAGCGCGCCGGAACGGATCGGCTGTCTTGGTTTCTTTCCATTCATGACGCAGCCTCCGTTTCTGTCTCGATCTCAGAGATCTCGTCAAAGGCGACATCACCGGACAGGACCGCATCCACAGCATCCGGATAATACTTCGCCGTGTCAAGCTGCGCAAGGTCCTCCTGAGGATGGTTCATATTGACCACGCTCATATTACCGGTAATCATATATCCCACCGCCCTGACCTCACAGGTCATCAGCAGACGGACCTCATATTCCCCGCTTTCCGACATCACACCGTTCCTGTCAAAAAGCATCGTAATGGTTGTCTGCGGCGTTTCCACTTCGCTGTATTCATCATTCGCGATGTTAATCAGTTCATTCTGCGCCTGCCCGATGGGAACTTCGCCTGCTTCAAACATCGTGACAACATTCTGCGCGATCTGTGCCGCATCTGTTCTCATCTTCGCATAGGCGGACTTCTGTGCCGCCGCGCCGAAGATACGGATCAGGATGGTCAGCATCATCAGAAGCAGGAATGTAGTGATCAGTGTCTCAATGAAAAAAGCCCTGTTTTTCCTCGCTCTCATGAAGATACCCCCTTTGCGTGGAGGTAGATCCTGCGGACTCCGTCTTCCGTTTCGATCGTCGCAATATTCTCTTCCAGGGTGACCCGAAACATCTTCGCCTTTGCGATCTTTTCAGGTTCCGAGCTGATTGCTTCTTCCTGATCGGAGATGATGGATTCCATCAGATAACCGTCCTCCAGCCAGATCCTCGTCTGATACTGCTTCCGGCCGGACGGATCAAGGATCATAAGCACATCACCATTCTCCGTATGCTCGACCTGAAGCGAACCGGTCTCATCGCTGGCCTGGATCTTGGTCGCGGTATAGCTCAAAGCGCCTCTCCTGGTCATATTGCCGGAGCGGTTTTCCGTGATGGAATCAAACAGGCTCCCTCCCATCGCGGAGAGTGCCATGATTCCGATCAGCATCATGGCGAACAGGGCAACAACAAACAGAGATGCATAGTCAATCTCACGTTTGCCGTTTGCGGACCTACTGTTCATGCCGTTTCCCCCTTTATCTGCGCAGCGTAACCTGGACCGCCGGAAGCTCATTGCCGGATCCGGATCTCAGGGACACCGCATACTTCGAACCGTCGTAACGGACGCCATAATTCTGCTCCAGATAACTGATGCTGACCGGGTAGGTACCCTCAATCGCATAGCATTGCACACAGGCCTCCGTGACATTCTGCCTGAGGCTTTCTACCGCCTGGCGGTTCATGTCCAGATCCATGCGCGTAAACAGGACCACGCCCAGAAACAGAACAGCCACCGCGGCGACAAGTCCCGCAACAATACGCCTGGCCCTCTGCGCCGCCGTGACGCGGGGCCTGTCATGATAGATGACGTCTCTCATGATTCACAACCCCCTTCAAGGTCAGACTGCTCCAAGGATACCGATCAGCGGAATCATCGTACTCAAAAGGACGATGCCCACCGCGATCGTCAAAAACGCGGAAATGACCGGTTCAATGGAATCAATCAGGCTGTCTACTGCTTCATCCGCCTCAAGGGAGTAGGAATTCGCCAGCCTGCCAAGCATCTGCTCTGTCTGTCCTGCCTTGACGGCGGACATGAACAGCCTTGCGTAAAGCGGCTCGAAGAGCCCCTTGTCATAGATGGCCCTGGAAAGACCCACATTATCTTCCTTCATGTGGGTACGGACTGCATCCACCTTCGCTTTTGTCACAGGATCGGATACCAGCTCCTGCGCAGCGGTAATCGAGGTATCCACATCCGCGCCGCTGGCGACAAACAGGTGAAGGACCTGCGTAAAGTGAGCAAGGGAAAGCTTGCCGATGGCGTCCCTGGCAGGGCCGAATCTGGAAAGCAGCCCGATCGAAGAGGCGTTGTCCGCGCCGTTGCCCCGGACGGTCCTTGCTGTCAGCAGAAGGAAAACGCCTAAGATAATTGCAAGAATCAGGGCGACAGTGCCGACGACATACGCAACCCTGAGGTAAACATACGCCGATGTGGTAAGGCCGCCGGCCAGGGAACGGTATACGTTGGTAAAGACGGGAAGGACTCGTACCAGAAGCAGCACCAGGATCGCCGCGGTCAGGATCAGGAGAACCATCGGATAATTCACCGCGCTTCTCATCTTTCTTGAAAGACGGTCTCTGCTCTCATAATAATCCGCAAGGCTCTTCAGTACATTCTCGCTCTTACCGGTTTTCTCACCGGCCGCCAGCATCTTACATGCGTGTGTCGGAAAGTAACCGCTCTCCAGCATCGCTGCCGACAGCTGCGGCTGCCCCGTCAGCATCCGGTTCTGTACAGCCTTTGCAGCATCACGAAAATCGTTCGCAGCAGCATCATCTGCCAAAAGGCCGACTGACTCCTCCGCGTCGATTCCCGCGGAGATCAGCATGGACATATTCCTGCAGAATATGCTCACGGCCAGATTTCCAAGTTCTTTCACTGCCATCTTCTCTCATCCTCCATCCTTTACGAATCCGTATTCGTGAGGTGTTTCCATATCAATGTTCATTTTACCACAATGAGAACGGACTGTCACGAACCAATGAGACAATCCGAAACAATCTTAGGATCTGTTACAAAATAACTTGTACATCTTGCTTGTCTTTTCATCCGAT
>CAMORF010000043.1 GCA_946623485.1 uncultured Clostridia bacterium | reverse complement strand
GGGTTCGCAGATTTACAGAGTTTGTTATAGCTTATATACATTTCATGCCAGACTGACCCGTTTTTTACCGGGTTTCATTGATTCCGGCGGGGGAGATAAGGTATGATAGGCAGCAGGACAGATCCGGAGAGTTGATTCCATGAGTAAGATTTCAGATGCAGCCGCAAACATGGGGAAGCTGGATGAGCTGGCACGCAGGGATACCTGGCTGTGCAGGATCCATCCGCTGTCAAAGCTTGTGGTCACAATGTTATACCTGGTACTGACAGTATCCTTTCCTCCCCGCCAGCTAACCGGCGTGATGGGAATGGTGCTGTATCCTTTTGTGCTTTTTGAAGCAGGGGGACTTTCTTTTAAAAATGCGCTCTACCGCCTCCGGATTGTGCTTCCAGTCGTATGCCTGGTCGGCATCCTGAATCCTTTTTTTGACCGCGAGCCTGTCCTGACGATCGGCGCCATCACACTGACAAGCGGTGTCCTGTCCATGCTGAGCCTGATGCTGAAGGGAATCCTGACTGTGCTTGCTTCCTACCTGCTGGCTGCAACCACAACGGTTGAGGCCATCTGCAGCGCTCTTCGCATGCTGCACATTCCGGGAATCATTATAACAGAATTTCTGCTGATCTGCCGTTATATTACTGTTCTGTTAAAGGAAGCAGACCGGATGACCCAAGCCTACGCGCTCAGGGCGCCCGGGCAAAAGGGTGTAGCCATGAAAGCCTGGGGCCCGATGGTCGGACAGCTTCTTCTCCGGAGCATGGACCGGGCAAAGGCGCTTTATCAAAGTATGCGTATGAGAGGATTCCGCGAAGACAGGCCCTTCTTTTCTCCAGTGAAAATGACGCCGTCCGGCCTCCTGTATCTGGCCGTCTGCAGCGCCCTTCTCATAGCGCTGCGGATCTTCCCGGTACTTGAACTGCTGGGAAGATTTTTTATCTGAGGTTTTTCGTTTGAAGCAGAGAGAAGCACGAGTGTGACTCTTTCCAATTGCTTAGACATTTTTACGACGGACGAAAAGCCGCTAACAGGGCGGACGAATGAGGACAACGCAGTTATACGGCTTTTCGGACA
This sequence comes from uncultured Clostridia bacterium, assembly GCA_946623485.1. Lineage (GTDB taxonomy): Bacteria > Bacillota > Clostridia > Lachnospirales > Lachnospiraceae > Porcincola. The sequence continues at coordinate 9,461 of CAMORF010000043.1, read as the reverse complement.
AGTAAAATGACAAGCGAATCGGAAAATATCTCATTCACCATATTCACATCGATCGGAGAGAAACATGAGCCATATTCATATTGATATCACAGGCCTTGCCTTCGGTTATGAGAAAGCCGCCAAAATCATAGACGGCCTTTCCGTCTCCTTTCAGGAGCATGACGCTGTGGGAATCATCGGCGCAAACGGTGCGGGCAAATCAACCTTCCTCAAGCTCCTGGTCGGGCTTGAGCTGCCTTCTTCCGGGAGCATCCGGATCGAAGAAATCCCGGTCGAAAAAGGGACGCTGGCAAAGATCCGGGAAAGGATCGGATATGTCTTCCAGGATTCGGACACCCAGCTTTTTATGACCACTGTCCGGGAGGATGTTGCATTTGCGCCAACGAACTACGGTCTTCCGGCGGATGAGGTAAACCGCCGCGTCGATCGCGCCCTGGAGCTGGTCCACATTCCCCATCTGGCTGACAAGGCAATCTACACGCTGTCCGGGGGCGAAAAAAAGCTTGCTTCCATCGCCACGATCCTGTCAATGACCCCGGACATTATGCTGCTGGATGAACCCTCTGTCGCGCTTGATCCCAGAAACCGCCGGAACCTGATCCACATCCTGAATGAATTCAGCCATCTGAAGATCATTGCGTCCCATGACCTTGATTTCATCTGGGATACCTGCAGCCGCGTAATCCTCATGGATCATGGACAGCTTGTCGCAGACGGTCCGGCAGACCAGCTTCTGAGAAATGAAACACTCCTTACGTCCCATGGTCTTGAGCTTCCCCTCTCCCTCCAGAAGAGGCATGGCGCTCACGCGTGACTGCCTAACCGCAATAAGCTGCCTGCCATCATGACAGCCAGCGGCGTGGCCTGTAATATGGCCTTAACCATTCAGCCACCCCCTGCGAAGCTCCCTTTCGTTCCGTTCAAGGGAGGATAGCTGCATCTGTCCTGTGAAGAATCCATGAAGTTTCACGTCCTGAGATTGTGTTCCCATCCCTGTGGTGATAAACTTGAGATATCGATTTTCTATGTGGATTTTTATAGTTTAGGATCTGTTTAGAAATAGCTTATGAATATTGCGCTGGATCATAAGTCATTTCTGAGCTGATCCTTAGGACGGAGATAAGAATTTGAACGGATCAGATTATCAGAATTACGGTCCTTCCGGGTCTGGCGAGCCCGACGATTATAATCGATTCAAGGCAACCGTAGCAAAAAGAAACATGGCAACCGCTTCTCTCGTATGCGGGGTCATCGCCATCTTTTCCTTCCAGCTGTTCTTCATCAGCCTTCCGCTTGCGGGCGCTTCCATCATTCTCGCGCTCCTGTCACGCCAGGGCAGACGGGTGGAAGGAAGAGCCAGGATTGCGCTGATTGCCGGCGCTGCTGCAGTCATTATCAGCTGCATGTACACCTGGTACGCAATCCGGACGGTCTACCAGGATCCCAGGCTGCGCGCACAGGTAGAACAGCTCTATAATTACTACACAGGGCAGCTCTCCGGCACGAAGGAGTCAGAAAGCACAGCGCAGTCCGAGAATCCGCAGGAAATCCTCAGTGATATCCTGTCCGGAAAATACCGTGAGAGCAAAGACAAGGGGAATACGGTTTCCATCCCTAAGAACGGAGGCGCTTTCATATGACCCGTTCGCTCTCTCAGATCAAGGAAGACGCAAGAAACTCCCTGGCCGGCAATTACCTGTTGTACTTTGTCGTCCTCGTGATCACAGGAATCCTGACAGGGCTCGCGAACCAGCTTGTGTCGGTTCTGGCCTGGCCATTTGGCTCAGGCGGGTTTTTCGTGCTTGCGCTGCTCAACCTCATCCTGGATTTCCTGGTAATGATCCTTGCAAAGATGTTCCTGGCCGGCCAGTACTTTCTTTCCTTGAATATCGCGAGGTACAACCGTGTTTCAGTCAGTGACCTGTTTCTGGCGTTCCGTTATGATACGCCCAAGGCCATCCAGCTTTGCGCGGTGCTCGCCCTGATCGAAACCATATGTATCGCGCCGTTTTCGGTCTCGCTCTCCAACCTTGCGTACGCAGGCGCGTTCACCCTGAACGGCGGGAAAAATGTTCCGGTGTGGTCGATTTTGCTGCTGAGTTTTTGCGGGCTGGCAGGGATGGTCTTTCTTGAGGTTGTGATCGCCTTCCCGCTCAGTCAGGCTTTGTTCCTGTATATCGACCATCAGGAGATCAGCGCATCTGAATGCCTGTCGAGAAGCCGTTCCCTGATGCGCGGCCACGTGAAGGAATTCTTTCTCCTGCACCTGTCAATGGCTGGGTATATCGTTCTTTGCGTCATCAGTATGGGGCTTGGGCTGGTCTGGGTTCTCCCTTATCTGAATGTCACTAAGGCAAACTATTATATGAACCTGACCGGGACATATAAGCCATACTGAATCAAAAAAAATAACACTTCACCGCCCCATGGCTCAGAATGCAAAGTGTTCTTCGCTGAATAAGGTCAAATAAAAAACGTCATTCCCCGGGTTCTCCGTATGGAATGACGTTTTTAGATTCATTCAGTTCTCCGCCGCATGGAACACACTGCACCGTCATGTCCGGCAACACTGTAGTCAGCGCAGTTCGTTCCGGATCGCCTCCAGGAATTCCGGATATTCCTCGTATGCGGGGATGTCCGGGTTGTCCGCTATGATCTTCGGCGTGCTCCGGAACAGGAAACCGGCACGGCTTGCGCGGATCATCGCAAGGTCATTGTAGGAATCTCCGCCCGCAATGGTATCAAACCCTATGGATTGCAGCGCCTTTACCGTACTCAGCTTTGAATTCTCGATCCGCATGCGGAAACCATCTATCATACCGTCCGGACCGATCTCAAGGGTATTGCAGAACAGCGTCGGGCGTCCCAGCTTCTCCATCAGAGGAGAGGCAAATTGCGTGAAGGTATCCGAGATCAGGATCACCTGGGTCATAGATCTCAGCTCATCCAGGAATTCCCTGGCGCCCGGCATCGGATCAATCGTTGCGATCACATCCTGGATCTCCTTCAGTCCCAATCCATGTTCCCTGAGGATCCCCAGCCTCCAGTGCATCAGCTTGTTGTAATCCGGCTCGTCCCTTGTTGTTTTCTTCAGCTCCTCAATTCCACTCGCCTTCGAAAAGGCGATCCAGATCTCCGGGACAAGAACTCCCTCTACATCAAGGCATACAATATCCATAACTCATTACTCCGGCTTCTTCGTTCCGCAGTTCATGCAGAACTTTCCTGCATTCAGCGTGCCGCATTCCGGGCAGAACCATTCACCCGGCTGCTTCATCCGCGCGCCGCCCTGAGGCGCTTCCGCCGGCTGTCCCTGCTGGTACTGCGGCTGCTGATACTGTGCCTGCTGATATTGCTGTTGCTGATACTGCATCTGAGCCGCGTTTGTCGCGCTTGCAGACTGCATGAAGCCGCCTGCCGCGTTCATGCCCATGCCCATGCCCATGAAGGCTGCGCCGGCGCCGGCAGGATTCGATCCTGCATTCTGCAGTCCCTGCGCCACCGCGCTCTGCACGAATCCCTCACGGATCGTGGGATCCTGCATCATCGCGCCCTGGTTGCGCATGTTGATCAGCTTCTGGGATTCTTCATCGTAAGAGATCGATCCGATACCGACCGAGATCACTTCGATGCCGCGAAGGTCACGCCAGGTTTCATCCAGCGCGTCCGCCATGTACTTTGACAGCGTCGAGCTCTTTGACGCCACAAAGCTGATGCGCTCTCCGTCCGCGCTCATCTGATTGATCGCGGCCTGCAGCGCCTCCAGGAACTCGTTCAGGTACTGCTCATTGATATCCGGGACATCCACCTGCGTCGCATTGCGCGGGCAGCCATTTGCATAAAACAAAAGCGGATTGGTCACCTGGATCGAATAGGTTCCGAAGGCTCTCAGGAACAGTTCCGCATTGTAAAAGCTGTCAAAATAGTTGATCGCGTTGCGGGTTCCGAACTTGATCCCCTTGATCTCCTGTGTATTGATATAATACACCTTCTGGGACTGCGGGGAGGATCCGTTGAATTTGAACCTCTCCCAGACGTCCTTCAGGCTCGCCTTAAACTGTCCCTGGAACAGGGAAGGCTGGGAGGAATTGTCAACGATGAAATACCCGGGTTCTGCCGTATAGTCAATGATCTTCCCGCCATCGGTCAGGATCATGAACTGATTGTCATATACGTGGATGCAGGAACCGTTTGAAATGATATCGCTCGAAGAAAATCCGCTCTTATTCTTGATGCGCCCCTGTGTCATGAGGGTCTGCGCGCCCATGTTGACCGGCTCAACGACATCAAGAAACTGATCGCTGAGCGCACCTGTTACCGAACCGACAGCAGCTCTGATAATACCCATAACATACCTCCATTCCTGTCATATTGCATATAAAATACCACCAGGCATTTCTTCCATGGAATGCCGGATCAGCCAGCCTGCGCATAAAGACGTCCGCCGGCATAAGGATCCGCATATCCGCCTGATCCGTTTCAGTCAGCAGACATTGCCTTGCGGTCGGGCCTGCCGAGGGAATCCCATTTCAGGTAGGCATCGATAAAAGGATCCAGGTCCCCGTCCATGACCGCCTGCACATTTCCCGTCTCCTGCCCCGTCCGAAGGTCTTTCACCATGGTGTAGGGCTGGAAGACATAGGAGCGGATCTGGCTTCCCCAGCCGATCTCCTTCACCTCGCCGCGGATGCCCGCAGCCTTCTCCCGGTTTTCTTCCATCTTCAGCATCAGCAGTCTTGCCTTGAGCATCTGCATCGCCTTGTCCTTGTTCTGGAACTGGGACCGTTCATTCTGGCAGGTCACCACGATGCCGGTGGGAAAATGGGTGATGCGGATCGCCGATGATGTTTTGTTGATATGCTGTCCGCCGGCGCCGCTGGACCGGTAGGTGTCGATCCGGATGTCCTCATCCCGCACCTCGATGTCCACGTCCTCCTCAATATCCGGCATGACATCGCAGGACACAAACGAGGTCTGGCGCTTCCCTGCCGCATTGAACGGAGAGATCCGGACCAGCCTGTGGATTCCCATCTCACTCTTCAGAAGGCCATAAGCATTTTCCCCGTTCACCTGGAAGGTGATCGATTTGATCCCGGCCTCATCCCCGTCCAGGGAATCCAGAATCTCCATGGAGAGCCCCTTCTTGTCAATCCACCTGGAATACATGCGGTAGAGCATGCTGCACCAGTCGCATGCCTCCGTGCCGCCTGCTCCCGAGTGGAGCGTAACGATGGCATCGTTGGCATCATAGGGGCCTGACAGCAGCGTGCGGATCCGCATGGACTCAAAGGTTTCCTGGAACTGCGCGATATCCGCCTGCACATCCGGGAGGACAGAGGCGTCATCATCCTCATTGGCCATATCGATCAGCATCAATGTTTCTTCATAGAGGTTCTCCAGCTTTGAAAAAGCCTCGATCCCGTTCTTCAGCGCGCCAAGCTCCTTCTGGAGCTTTGACGCCTTCTCCGGATTCTCCCAGAATCCCGGTTCTGACATCGTACGCTCCAGCTCCTCGATCCGCTTCTCCTTGTTGTCCAGGTCCAGCGAGGAACGCATCTGCTGCATCGGCTCTTCATAGGTTTTCAGCTGAGCCTTTAATTCATCTAATTCCAACATATATCTTCTATCTTCCTGCTGTAGTATCAGTCCTTCGCTTTATCAGCCTCTTGTGTATCAGCCTTTCGCCAAGTCCGTACGCATGTGGCACTGCTTATACTTCTTCCCGCTTCCGCACCAGCACGGATCATTCGGGTAGATCTTTTTCGTCTCCCGCTTCTTCGGGGCACGCTGCTGTGTCTCGTCACGGTTCGTGCCGGTCACCTTGGCGACCTCTTCACGTTCCACCTTCTCCTGCACCTTTACATGGTACATCATCTTCAGCGTGTCTTCCTGGATGGCGCCCGTCATGGCATTGAACATGTCGTAGCCTTCCATCTTGTACATGACCTTCGGGTCCTTCTGGCCATACGCGGCAAGGCCGATTCCCTGGCGCAGCTGGTCCATGTCATCGATATGATTCATCCAGTGGCGGTCAACGGAACGCAGCAGAAGGACGCGTTCGATCTCACGCACATCCATGCCCGCATCCGTCAGTTCTGCTTCCTTCTTCTCATAAAGAGAAAGCGCATCCGCAGACAGCTTCTGCTTCAGCCCGGCTGCATCGAGGCCGCTGGTATACTCCTCCGTGATCGGTGCGATGGGGATGATCGGGCGGATATAATCATTCAGCTCACGGACATTCCAGCCGTCAGAATCATTTTCCCCTGCAGCAGCCATGTCCACATAGGAGCTGATCGTATCGTTGATCATGCCGACGATGGACTCACGCATGTTCTCGCCGTCAAGAACCTTGCGCCGCTCCGCGTAGATAATCTCTCTCTGTTCATTGTTCACCTGGTCATATTCGAGCAGGTTTTTCCTGATCGCAAAGTTGTTCGACTCGATCTTCTTCTGGGCCCGTTCAATCGCGGAGGACAGCATCTTATGCTGAATCCGCTCTCCCTCCTGGACGCCGAGGGTCTTGAAGGTTGACATCATCTTCTCCGAACCGAACAGGCGCATCAGGTCATCCTCAAGGGAAATGTAGAACTGGGATTCCCCGGGGTCTCCCTGGCGTCCGGAACGGCCGCGCAGCTGATTGTCGATACGCCTTGACTCATGGCGCTCCGTGCCGATGATCTTCAGGCCGCCTGCCGCCCTTGCCTCATCGTCAAGCTTAATATCCGTACCACGGCCTGCCATGTTCGTCGCGATCGTAACCGCGTCATGCACGCCGGCATCTTTGACAATCTCCGCTTCCAACTCATGGAATTTGGCGTTCAGCACATTGTGCTTGATTCCTTCCCGCCGCAGCATCCCGGAAAGCAGCTCTGACACCTCAATGGTGATCGTGCCCACCAGGACAGGCTGGTGCTTCTCATGGGCTTCCTTCACAGCCTCGACCACCGCGCGGTACTTCTCCTTCTTCGTCATGTAAACGGCATCATCCAGGTCTTTCCGCGCGACCGGCTTGTTGGTCGGGATCTCAATGACATCCATGCCGTAGATGTCACGGAATTCCTGCTCTTCCGTCAGGGCGGTACCGGTCATGCCGGACTTCTTCTTATATTTGTTGAAGAAGTTCTGGAAGGTGATGGTAGCGAGCGTCTTCGACTCTCTCTTGATCTTGACATGCTCCTTGGCCTCAATCGCCTGGTGCAGGCCGTCCGAATAGCGCCTGCCGGGCATGATGCGGCCCGTAAACTCATCGACGATCAGAACCTCATCGTCCTTGACCACATAGTCCTGGTCACGGTGCATCAGGTTATGGGCACGCAGCGCCAGGATAATATTATTCTGGATCTCGATATTCTCCGCGTCAGAGAGATTGTCGATCTGGAAGAACCGTTCACACTTCGCGATTCCCTGTTCTGTCAGGGTAACAACCTTATCCTTCTCATTGACGATGAAGTCACCTGTCTCCGTGATCTCCTCACCCATGAGGGCAGTCATCTTGGTTACCTCGCCGCTGGCTTCTCCCCGCTTGAGCTGCCTTGCAAGGATATCACAGGTCTCATAGAGTTTGGTAGACTTGCCGCTCTGTCCGGAGATGATCAGCGGCGTCCTCGCTTCGTCGATGAGGACCGAGTCCACCTCGTCGATGATCGCGTACACAAGGTCCCGCTGTACGAGCTTCTCCTTGTAAATGACCATGTTGTCACGAAGGTAATCGAAGCCGTCTTCATTATTCGTGATGTAGATGATGTCCTTTGCGTACTCTGCCCTTCTCTCGTCAGACTCCATCGCGTTCTGGATGCAGCCGCAGGTCAGGCCGAGGAATTCGTGGATCGGGCCCATCCAGTCCCGGTCACGCTTTGCCAGGTAATCATTGACCGTGACAATGTGGACGCCCTCGCCGGTCAGCGCATTCAGATACGCAGGCAGAGTCGATACCAGCGTCTTACCTTCACCGGTACGCATCTCTGCGATACGCCCCTGGTGGAGGATGATGCCGCCGATCACCTGTACCCGGTACGGTTTCAGCCCGATGACTCTCCACGCGGCTTCCCGCACGGTCGCAAATGCCTCCGGGAGAAGATCGTCCAGGGTTTCCCCGTCCTGATACCGCTTCTTAAATTCGGCAGTCTTCGCCCTCAGCTGTTCATCCGTCAGTTTCGAATATGAATCTTCCAGGCCCATGACCTTCTGCACGAGCGGTTCGATCTTCTTCAGCTCACGCTGGGAGTGTGTGCCGAATACCTTTTCCATGAATCCCATGTGAATCTGTTGCTCCTTTTCAGGTTATTTGCTATTCGTGTAGCAATTCACCACCCCAAAACAAAATGTATAATGGGTTGCTGCCTGCCAGACACATCCTGCGTGTTCCGGGGCGGGCGTAAAAAACTCACCCGCGCCGAAATAAGCTAAGGGGTCAGCAAAGGGGTGCCAAACCGTTACTAAAATCATAACTTCTGTGATTCTATCACGTGCGGCGTCCGGTGACAAGTTTTACGATCTGTCTTAATTAAACTTGTGTGAGTAACAGCACCCGATCATTGTCAGCCGGTTGAGATGGCGCTGCCTGCAGCCATGAAACAACTCCCCGGGCTGCCCCGGGGAGTTGTTTCATGCAGATATGCGGTTCACGGCACCGGATGGCCGTGAAAATGATATATCCGGGTTACGATTCACCAACCCCATCCCTCAGAACACATACCGTTCTTCCCGGATGGATGCGGAATCGTTAAATCTCCGGCTCGATCAGCCCGTAGGTGCCGCCCTTTCTCTTGTAGACGACATTCACCTGGTCGCTCTCCGCGTTGCGGAAGACGTAGAAGGAATGGCCCAGCAGTTCCATCTGGACACACGCATCTTCCGGATACATGGGCTTGATGTCGAACTGCTTGGTGCGGACGATCTGGATCTCATCGGTATCCTCTGTCTCGTAATCCAGGAATTCCCGCTTGAAGCTGCCATCCTGATGACGGTCCACCAGTTTCTGTTTATACTTGCGCAGCTGCCGCTCGATCACTTCCTCAACCAGGTCGATGGAGACATACATGTCATTCGACACCTGTTCGGAGCGGATGACATTGCCCTTCAGAGGAATGGTGACCTCAATCTTCTGGCGGTCCTTTTCGACACTCATGGTGACAATGATCTTTGTGTCCGGCGCGAAATAGCGCTCCAGCTTTCCAAGTTTATCGGTGACAGCCTTCCGCATGGAATCCGTCACTTCCAGGTTTTTTCCGCTGATCGTAAATCTCATATACAGTACCTCCCCTTGCAAGGAAATGTTGTTGACAGTTTCATGATAAAATCTCGTTGATACAAGTATAGCACATGTGCATTTCTCCCACAACATATTTGTAAGGAGCTGTCGAAAAATAAATTGTGCGATCGGATGAAAAGACAAGCAAGATGTACAAGTTATTTTGCGACAGATCCTGTTAATCAGAACATACGGAAGAAAAGCCCACAGT
>CAMORF010000042.1 GCA_946623485.1 uncultured Clostridia bacterium | reverse complement strand
CGCAAAGATTGCGGCAGACAGGCTGGGAATGACGGAGGATGGATTCCTTCAGGAGATGAAGAAGGCAGGATACGCGCTGCCGGGAGAAGCGGGAAACGATAAGAAGCCGGAGGCGGAAAGCGCAGAACAGCCGACTGCCGGCAGCACTGAGCAGCCTGACGCTGGAATCGGGGAACCGGCCGATACGGAAAGCGCGGAGCAGCCGGACACAGGCAGTCCTGAGCAGCACCCGGACGTTGGAACCGGGGAACCGGCCGATACGGAAAGCGCGGAGCAGCAGGACAAAGGCAGTAAAGAATAAGCCGGTCTGGAAAGCGGAGAGCAGCCGGACACAGAAAGCGCGAAGCAGGCAGATATGGGAAACACGGAGCATGCAGATGCAGGAAATGCGAATTGGCAGATGTGGAAAGCTTCGCAGTTCAGCGCAGGCAGATGCAGGGGGATAAGATGAACAAACAGGACAGCGGCAATACGGAAGAAATCATCCGCCAGATCCAGGAGACGAGAAGGCAGCTGACTTCGAGCCTTTACAACGATTTTTTTGGCCAGGGGGCGTCCGGATCATCGAAAGGGACATCCGGATCCCCACAGGGAACGTCAGCAGGAACCGCTGCAAAATCCGCTGCCGCGTCTGCAGCTGGGGCAGCGGCAGGCGCGCCGCCCAAGGCTCCTGTCCAGGCTGCCACGGGTCCTGCGCCGAAGGCAGCTCAGGCTATGCCGCCCAAAAAGGAGCCCGAGGAAGATCCGATGGAGACGCTGAACAATCTCATCGGCCTGGAGAAGATTAAGCATGATGTCAGGGAATTGACGAACTTTGCCAGGATTCAGAAGGCCAGGAAGGATGCCGGACTGAAGTCTGTTCCGGTTTCCCTCCATCTTGTCTTTACCGGAAACCCGGGAACCGGGAAAACGACGGTTGCCAGAATCCTTGCCAGGCTCTATCAGCAGATCGGGATCCTGTCACAGGGACAGTTGATTGAGGTGGACCGCTCCGGCCTTGTCGCGGGCTATGTCGGCCAGACGGCAATTAAGACGCAGGAGCAGATCCAGAAGGCGCTGGGCGGAGTCCTGTTTATTGATGAGGCTTATACCCTTGCGTCAAAGACGGATGATTTCGGGCAGGAGGCAATTGATACGATTCTGAAGGCCATGGAAGATCATCGGGATGACCTGATTGTGATTGTTGCCGGATACACAGAGCCGATGGAACGGTTCATTGACAGTAACCCCGGCCTCAAGAGCAGGTTCAATAAGTATATTGAATTCCCGGATTATTCCATCGATGAATTGATGTCGATCTTTGACCTGAACCTGAAGAAATATGATTATGTCATGGAAGCGGATGCCAGAGGGCATGTGCGGGAGAAGCTGTGTGCGCTGAAGCTTGCCAGCAGTGAGAATTTTGCAAATGCGCGTGCGGTCCGGAATCTGTTTGAAGAGATTATCACCAACCAGGCCAGCAGGATCGCTGCCATGAAGCATCCTACGCTGGAGGATATGAAGACCCTTACGAATGCAGACCTGACGGATGAAGAGGACGAGAGAATCTCCGCTCTGGCAGTCGCGCAGATGCTCGCCGCAGAAACAGCAGCTGCGGCATCGGAAGGAACTGCGGCTCAAGAGGCAGCTGCGGGTTCGGAAGGAACTGCGGCTCAAGAGGCAGCTGCGGGTTCGGAAGAAACTTCGGCTTCGGAGGATGTTTCCGTTTCAGAGGAGAAAGTATGAGACCGGAAGAGATCAAACTGATTCTTGCGTCCGGGTCACCGCGCAGGACGGAGCTTTTGCATACGGCGGGCCTGCCCCATGAGGTGATTGTGTCCGGGGCGGATGAGAATGTCGGACTGCATGAACCGCGTACCCTGGTGGAGAAGCTTTCTGCCAGAAAGGCACAGGATGTTTATGATCGTGTCATGGCGGAACAGGAAAATGACGATGCGGACTTTGCGGTGATCGGCGCGGATACTGTGGTTGCCCTGGATGGAGTGATTCTCGGAAAACCTCAGGATGAGGAGGATGCCGCGCATATGCTGCGGATGCTGTCCGGAAGAAGCCACCATGTCTATACTGGCGTGACACTCCACGGAATGCAGGGCGGCAGGGAAAGCGTGCGCACCTTTTCGGAGGAAAGCACGGTATATGTTGCCGGACTGAGTGAAGCGGAGATAACGTCCTACCTTCGCACCGGTGAGCCGATGGATAAGGCGGGGGCGTACGGGATCCAGGGGGCATTTTGCAAATTTGTCACCCGGATCGAAGGCGATTACTTTAACATCGTCGGGCTTCCCGTGGGCAGAGTTTACCGGGAATTGAAATCTTTTTGCAATGATCCGGCATGAGAAAATGCAGACCGCCGGAATCCGGTGCGACAACTGAAAACAGCAGAAAACTGACGTTTATAGAATTGAAACCCAGAAACGGCTCCCGTCCCCGGGAGCCTTTTTTGTTGGGCGGGCAGCTGCCGGTCCTGCCTTGCGGTGGTGCCGGCAGCTCCTTATAAAAATAAGCTTCCGCCCACCCAACCTTATCTTAGCCTTCTCTCGCGCGAAATACAAATAGAAAAGTCTGTGAATCTGTTCGTATCTTTTGTGATATTTGTCCACACTCATATGCACAAGCTCGGATTTTGATGATTCAGGACGTCCTTTTCGTCATTTTCACAGTGAGGAAAGGGTTTTCATCAAAACGGAGATATGTTACACTTCTGTTAAATTTAAATTACGAAAAAGATATTTGATACAAGGGGGGAACATGAAAAAGATTTACAGCCTTCGGGTGCTGCTTCTTGTGCTTATGCTGGGTCTGTCCATGCCGGCAACGGTATCATTTGCCACGGAAGCAACCGCGGAATCCGAGACCGAGGAAACTGAGAAAAAAGAGAAAAAGATCAAAAATGCCTTTGATGAGGAAGGCAACTTCCATGACAGGACAGGATATGTGATCCAGAAATCTACGATCAGGCATTTTCTGGAGGTTGCCCTCCAGCCGGTGGGAAAGACCATGTATATCTGGGGCGGCGGCTGGAACCGGGTGAAGACCGGTGAGATGGGCGTCCCGGCCCGGTGGGAAGAATATTTCAACGAGCAGACGGAAGAGTATAACTACAAGACGACCCGCTATCAGACCAATGACGGGCTTGACTGCTCCGGCTATGTCGGGTGGGTTCTGTATAATACCTTTAATACGGAGAGCGGCCATGGGGGATATGTGATGCTCGCCCAGCAGATGGCCAAGACGTATGCGGACTGGGGCTGGGGGCTTTATGAAGCGCCCAGGATGTTTGAGGACCAGAAAGCCGGTGATATCATGAGCCTTCCATCCGGCCATGTATATATTGTGATCGGCAGGTGCTCTGACGGAAGCCTTGTGATTGTGCACAGCAGCCCGAATGGCTGCATGATCACCGGTACGGTGAGCAGCCTGGGAAAGAAGAAAAGCCAGGCATGGAAGCTTGCCAGGAAATATATGAAGAAGTACTATCGGGCCTGGTACACGAAGTATCCGGATATCAGGAGGCCGATCAGCTACCTGACAAGCTATGGCCGGATGAGCTGGTATGTTGATGGCCGGCCGGACAGCGTGATGAGCGATCCGGAGGGGCTCAGGAACAAAAGCGCGGAAGAAGTTCTGCAGGTGCTTTTCCGGTAGAACGCTTCCGGCAGAGCCGCGAAGCGGCAGGAATTCGACATGAAGCGGCACCGGATTGATGCAAAAGGAAGTGAGACGGTACACGAGCTTCTTCGGACAATGGAAACCGGGCAGGGGAGTTTTTCTTCCCTGCCCGGTCAGAAATTATCACGGGATCCCGAGGAGCTGTCGATCGACTCCCTGCGCAGTCTGCGCAAGTGATTGATCAACAGCTCCTCAGGCACACCAGTATAACAGGCCGAACTGATCCAACATCAGTCACGGAAGTCAAAGAAGTTCTTCACCGGTACATTCAGAACCTCTGCGATATCGAAAAGCTTCTCAAGTGAGATAGAAGTAGGCATATTCGGCGCTTCCAGGTTACTAATATGAGTACGGCTCAGATTTACTGCTTCGGCGAGTGCTTGCTGAGTGATGCCTTTCAGCTTCCTATAGTAGGCAATTGTAAGTCCAAGCTGCTTATACTGGTTGACTCTTTGCTCAGTCATAATAAATGAATCCTCCTTCCAGGCAACGCCATTCCATCGCCTTTTTAACATGCTAAACAACGTTATCTTAACACAACAAAAGGTGAATATCTACTGGAATTCCAACAATTTTTTTACAGTTTTATTCATTGTTTATTCAGTGCAAAGATCAGGGCCAGGATCATTGCAAAGATCAAGGCCGGGATCAGAGCAAAAGCAGTACAGAGATCGGTCACGCAGAGTAGAAAGGAAGGAAAATATGGGAAAGATCTATGTTTTTGCGGCACAGGGTGTGGAAGAAATCGAGTGCCTGACGCAGGTTGACCTTCTGCGCAGGGCGGGATTTGAGGTTGTAGTCACGGCAGTGGGCGGGGAACTGAGGATCTGTGGCTCCCATGGAATCTGCTTTGAGGCGGATGCCAGGATCGAAGAAGTTTCTCTGAAGGATGCGTCAGCTCTGGTCTTGCCGGGAGGCATGCCGGGAACTCTGAATTTGCTGAAGGACCAGACCCTGGCAGATGCCCTGAAGCAGGCAGCCGGTACGGATACGCTGATCTGCGCGATCTGCGCGGCGCCGAGGGTGCTTGGGGCGGCCGGCCTGCTTCAGGGACATACGGCAACCTGCTATCCGGGAATTGAGGAATATCTGACAGGGGCTGTCACGACTCAGAAGGAAGTTGAGGTTTCGGGGCAGTTTGTGACAAGCCGTGGACTTGGAACCGCGATCCCGTTCGCCCTGAAGATCATCGAACTGCTTGCAGGCCGGGATGCAGCTGAAAAGATGAAAAACTCAATTGTATTCAACATATCCCTGTGATATACTGTTTTGACGGTTGTAAACTGAAAATATCCAATATAAGGAGCAAGATTTCATGAGCGTAACGGTTGAAAAGAAAGATAATAATATGGCAGTTCTTACGATCGAGATACCGGCTGAGCGTTTTGTCGAGGCGATCGAGAAGGCTTATCAGAAGCAGAAGAACAGAATTACCCTTCCCGGATTCAGAAAGGGGAAGGCTCCCCGCAAGATGATCCAGAAGATGTACGGGGCAGGTGTATTCTTCGAGGAAGCGGCGAACATCATCCTTCAGGAAACCTATGATGATGCTGCGAAGGAGAGCGGTGAGCAGATCGTATCCCGTCCGCAGATTGATGTCACCCAGATCGAGGAAGGAAAGCCGTTTATCTATACTGCGACTGTTGCGCTGAGGCCGGGTGTCGTCCTGGGTCAGTATAAGGGCGTCGAGATCCCGAAGAAAGAGATCACGGTGACTGAGGAGGAGATCACGGCAGAGATTGACCGTGAGCGCGAGCAGAACGCCCGTGATATCGATGTGGACGACCGCGCAGTACAAAACGGCGACAGGATTAAGCTTGATTTTGACGGTTCGGTGGATGGCGTTCCCTTTGAAGGCGGCAAGGCTTCTGATTATGCCCTGACGATCGGCTCCGGATCCTTTATCCCTGGCTTTGAGGATCAGGTCATCGGCAAGAGCATCGGGGAAGCGTTCGATGTAAATGTCACCTTCCCGGAGGATTATCATGCGGAGAACCTGAAGGGAAAGCCGGCTGTATTCAAGTGCAAGGTCAACAGCATTTCCGAACATCAGGTGCCGGAGTTCAATGAGGACTTTGTTCAGGATGTTTCTGAATTTGATACGGTAGAGGAGTATAAGGCCGACGTAGAGGCGAAGATCCGTGAGCGGAAGGAAAAGGAGAAGCGGTCTCAGAATGAGACGGCAGCCGTGCTTGCGGCCGTGAAGAATGCGCAGATGGATATTCCGGACGCGATGGTTGAAGAGCAGGCACGCAGGATGGTAGATGAGTTTGCCCAGCAGATCAGGTCACAGGGCATGGACATAGAGCAGTATATGAAGCTCACAGGCCTGAATGCACAGGCGATGATCAGCCAGATGAAGCCGCAGGCGATTGAGAGGATCAAGAATACCCTGGTGCTGGAGGAAGTCGTCAAAGCTGAGAACATCGAGATCTCTGATGAGAAGATGGATGAGGAGATCGGCAAGATGGCGGAGTCCTACCGGATGGAGAAGGAGAAGCTGTATGATCTGATGGGCGAGGAGTCCAGAAAACAGATGAAACAGGATCTGGCGGTCCAGGAGGCTGTGAAGGTCATCGCTGACAGCGCGGTTGAGGTTGACAAGCCGGAGGAAGAAACGGTTGACGTTGAAGAAACTCCGGAAGAGAACTGAGCAAAACGTTGTATACAGCTGAATCATTTGGCTGGCAAATTATCATAGGGAAGCGGCAAAAGGTGTTTTTGACGCTTCCATCATCATATGTAAGATAATCATATGTAAGAAAGGACTGTCAGAGATGGCATTAATTCCATATGTGATTGAACAGACCTCGCGCGGTGAGAGGTCTTATGATATCTATTCCAGGCTTCTGAAGGACAGGATCATCTTCCTGGGAGAGGAAGTCACGGATGTTTCGGCAAACATCATTGTCGCGGAACTTCTGTTTTTGGAGTCTGAAGATCCGAATAAGGATATCCATCTGTATATCAACAGCCCGGGCGGGTCGGTGTCTGCCGGATGGGCGATCTTTGATACCATGCGTTACATTAAGTGCGATGTTTCCACAACCTGCATCGGCATGGCCGCAAGCATGGGCGCATTTCTCCTCGCAGGAGGGACGAAGGGAAAGCGTTATGCCCTCCCGAATGCCCAGGTCATGATTCACCAGCCGTCCGGCGGCGCGCAAGGGCAGGCAAGCGACATCAAGATCCAGGCGGAACAGATTATTGAGACCAGGAAGCGCCTCAATCAGTACCTGGCGGAGAACAGCGGACAGCCGATCGAGGTGATCGAGCGTGATACAGAGCGTGATCATTGGATGAGCGCCGAGGAGGCAAAGGCGTACGGCCTGATCGACCAGGTCGTTACTTCAAGGTAAGGGGAAAGATGGCAGGAAAGAATTTTGATAAGATCAGGTGCTCATTTTGCAATAAGACCGAGGACCAGGTGCGTAAGCTGATCGCGGGTCCGGGCGGAGTGTACATCTGTGATGAATGCATTGATGTATGCGCTGAGATCCTGGAAGATGAGCTGGCAGATGATGACAGGGACGTTGTGCAGAGTGAGATCAACCTGCGGACGCCAAAGGAGATTAAGGCATTCCTGGATGAGTATGTGATTGGCCAGGAGGAGGCAAAAAAGACGCTCTCCGTTGCGGTCTATAACCATTATAAGAGGGTTCTTTCCAATGCCTCATCCACAGGGAATCCGGTGGAGCTCCAGAAAAGCAATATCCTGATGCTGGGGCCGACGGGATCCGGAAAGACCTACCTGGCTCAGACGCTTGCGAAGATGCTGAATGTTCCGTTCGCGATCGCGGACGCGACTTCTCTCACGGAAGCCGGCTATGTCGGTGAGGATGTGGAGAACATCCTTCTGAAATTGATCCAGGCGGCTGATTATGATATTGACAAGGCGCAGCGGGGGATCATCTATATCGATGAGATCGATAAGATCACCCGGAAGAGTGAGAATGTTTCGATTACCAGGGATGTTTCCGGCGAGGGCGTGCAGCAGGCGCTCCTGAAGATCATCGAGGGAACCGTCGCCTCGGTTCCGCCCCAGGGCGGCAGGAAGCATCCGCATCAGGAATTGATCCAGATCGATACGACCAACATTCTGTTTATCTGCGGCGGTGCCTTTGAGGGGCTGGATAAGATTATCGAAAGCAGGATGGATACGAAGTCCATGGGATTTTTGGCAACGATCACACAGAAGCGGGAAGAGAATATCGGAGAGCTTCTGAAGAATGTGCTGCCCCAGGACCTCATCCGCTTCGGGCTGATTCCGGAGTTCATCGGACGTGTCCCGATCGTGGTGAGCCTGAACGCGCTGGACCGGGATGCCATGATCCGGATCCTGACCGAACCAAAGAATGCAATTATCCGTCAGTACCAGAAGCTGTTTGAGCTGGACGGCGTGAACCTTACCTTTGAGCAGGATGCGGTCGCTGAGATTGCGGACAAGACGATTGAACGTAAGATTGGCGCCAGGGGCCTGAGATCCATTATCGAAAATGCGATGCTGGATGTGATGTTTGAGATTCCGAGCATGAAGGGTGTAACCGGCTGTGTCATGACCAAGGCAGCGATTGACAAGGAGCAGGCTCCGACACTGATCTATGCGGAGAACGGAAAGCCTCAGGAGGATCCGCCCCGCAAGGGCCGGAAGAAAAAGAGCCTTGAGGAAACAGCCTGAGGAAACGGCCCGGGGAGACGGCCGGAAAAAACAGCCTGAGGAAACGGGAAGTGGCAGGCGGCAGAATGCGGCAGGAGAACAGGTGGCAGGAAAATGAAGATACGCAGCGCTGAATTGAAGACGGTTTGCGGATATACCAGCACCTTGCCCCAGCCTATGCTGCCCGAAATCGCATTTGCCGGCAGGTCCAATGTGGGGAAATCCTCCCTGATCAATTCCCTGATGCAGAGAAAGCGCCTGGCCAGGGTCGGGGAGACGCCCGGGAAGACAAGGACGATTAACTTCTATGAGGTGGATGCCCTGGCGCCCCGGGAGGCAATGATGCAGGATCCGGACGGGGAAGCGGGAGATCTTGCCGCGCGGCCGGATACGGCAGCGGGAGACAACGACCAAGGTGCGAGGAAGGATGCGGCAGCGGGAGACAGCGGCCAAGGTGCAGAACTGGTTCCTGCAAAGGCTGCCAGGGGCTACGTGGAGGAAGTGCCGGTCAGGTTTCACCTGGTTGACCTTCCGGGATATGGCTACGCAAATGTGTCGGTGGCAGAGAAGCAGCGCTGGGGAAAGATGATTGAACGCTACCTCCGGGATGAGAGGAACCTGCGGGCTGTCTTTTTGCTGATGGATATCCGGCATGAGCCAAACGCGAATGACCGGCAGATGTATGACTGGATCCTCAAAAGCGGCCACACCCCCGTGCTGATTGCGACAAAGGCTGACAAGATCAAGCGCAGCAAGGTATCCGGACAGCTGAAGGTCATCCGGCAGGCGCTGAACACTCCGAAGGGGAGCATTCTCCTGCCGTTTTCCGCGCTTGACGGGAGCGGAAGGGAAGCGGTCTGCGCGCAGATCCTGCGCCTGATGTGATTGGTGTGACGCTTTCCAATTAGCTTGCCATTTTACTTGTCCGAAAAGCCGCATAACTGCGATGTCCTCAATCGGCGATGCACCCGAATGATAGCCGCCCGGCTCGTGATCAGCGATCGGTTGTTGCGCTCTCCGGGTGGGCAGTCAGGAAAGTGACATTGACCAGGCAAGAATACAGGGTAGGGAGCCATATGCCGGACTGCCCTGCAGTGTAAAAACGACAGCAGAGAATGCAGAAACCGGGATATGAATAGAAAAAACGGTACGGGCGCATTTTCGGAATCAGATCCGGGAGCCGCCCGTTTGTGTTACAGGAGTAGATGGGATGAGAAAGAAGGAACTTGCCAAGACTTATGATCCGGCTCAGATGGAGGACCGGATCTATCAAAGCTGGGAGCAGAACGGGTATTTCCACGCGAAGGTGAACCCGGATAAAAAACCATTCACGATCGTTATGCCCCCGCCAAACGTTACCGGGCAGCTGCACATGGGACATGCGCTGGACAATACGCTTCAGGACATCCTGATCCGGTGGAAGCGGATGCAGGGATATGAGGCGCTGTGGCAGCCCGGGACCGACCATGCGGCCATCGCGACCGAGGTGCGTGTAACGAACATGCTCAAGGACAAGGGGATCGACAAGCATGAGATCGGCAGGGAGAAGTTCCTGGAATACTGCTGGGATTGGAAACATGAGTATGGCAGCCGGATCATGACGCAGCTTCGCAAGCTTGGTTCCTCCGCCGACTGGGAGCGGGAGCGCTTCACGATGGATGAAGGCTGCTCCAGGGCGGTTGAAACCGTGTTCTGCAAGCTGTATGAAAAAGGCTGGATCTATAAGGGCAGCAGGATCATCAACTGGTGCCCCAAATGCCAGACATCCCTGTCCGACGCCGAGGTGGAGCATGAAGACCAGAACGGATCCTTCTGGCATATCCTTTATCCGATCGTCGGAGAGGAGGGACGGTTTGTAGAGATCGCGACCACCCGTCCCGAAACCATGCTTGGCGATACGGCAGTCGCCGTCGCGGCGGATGACGAGCGGTACGCGGATCTGGTCGGAAAGATGCTGAAGCTTCCGCTGACAGACCGTGAGATTCCGGTGATTGTAGACCAGCATGTGGACAAAGCCTTCGGAACCGGCTGTGTGAAGATCACGCCGGCCCATGATCCCAACGACTTTGAGGTGGGTAAACGCCATGGCCTGGAGGAGATCAATGTCCTCAATGATGATGCCACCATCAATGAAAACGGCGGCAAGTATGCAGGTATGGACCGTTACGAGGCCAGGAAAGCCATTGTAGCCGAGCTTGAGAAGCTGGGACTGCTTGTGAAG
>CAMORF010000041.1 GCA_946623485.1 uncultured Clostridia bacterium | reverse complement strand
GATGAGCTTCCGCTTTCCATAGGCGGCGGCATCGGCCAGAGCAGGCTCTGCATGCTGATCCTCGGCTCCGCCCACATCGGCGAAGTCCAGGCAAGCGTCTGGGACGCTGATACGATTGCGGCCTGCAAGAGAGCCGGAATCCCGCTCCTGTAACAGAATCCGGATGTTTCCTCGAGCCCGGCTCCCGGAAAGGCGGCGCAGTGCTTCAGCCCTGCGCCGGCCCGGCCCGCACCGGCATATGATTCAAAAAGCCCCCGGCTTTGTCCCGCCGGGGGCTTTTTGATGAACCAGCTCGCCTTTTGATGAATCAGCTCGTCTTTTGCTGTTCCGATTGCCGCTCCTTTGCCTTTTCTCCGGTGAACCCATCCGGGAACAGGGTGCCTGTGCCGCCTGTCATCTGCATGTATTCATCCGTGAGCTCGTACTTGGAGGTATCCATGTCATTGTCTTCGTTCTTGCTGACCGTGCCATCCCCATAGATGGTTCTGTGCATCTGTGTAATGGTCGTCTGCCAGTCCGGGACAAGCATGCCCTGCCCCCCAACGTCAATCTCGGTATACTGCCCGTCATACGGCACACGGTCCATCACGAGATTGTACTTCAGAATTGACGGGGCATCCCAGACCAGTGACCAGATCTCATTCTCCGGAAGGTTATGGGTAACCAGCGGAAGAACCTTCTGCACAAAACCCAACAGCTGGGTTGAGCTGAGCGTCTTGATCTTCGCAACCATCTGCTGAATCACATAACGCTGCCGCTGGGTCCTGGTATAATCAGAATTCCCGACGAAACGGTTCCGGGCATAGGCAACCGCCTGCACACCATCACTCAGGCGCATCCCGGGTCCGTCGAGGATCACATGCTCCTCATAGGGAATCTTGAAGACACGCTCGCACATATCCTTGATATAACCGTTCGCCACCTCAATCTCATTGGCGGTCCACTCCAGCTCTACTCCGCCAAGCGCATCTACGATATCCACCAGGTTCTCAAAGTCAACCGCCGCATAACGCTCTACCGGAACCCTGTAGTTTTCCTCAACCGTGTCGCACAGAAGCGGCCCGCCTCCGTAAGCATAGGCAGAATTCAGCTTGTTATAATCGTGGCCGGGAATCTCCACATAAGTATCCCGCATCAGGGAAATGATGCTGACCCGGCCCTTGTCATTGTTCAGGGAAACAAGCATCATGCTGTCCGCGTTTCCATTCCAGCTCTTGTCATCTCTGTCCACGCCCGCAATCATGACATTGTAGACCGACTGATCCATGATCACATCGTTGCCCTCAATCTTCTGGGCCTGGTTCATCTGCGAGTGCAGCACCTCCAGCTCAGACTCATTGAGCACCGTCCCGGAAGGCTCTGCCTCCGTATTCACCTCAATCGCCTGCGCAGGCAGGGTCTCAAACTGCTGGACATCCTCATCCGCCTGATAATTCATCCGGCTGATCATATTATGTCCAAAATAATAAATCCCGGCACTGCCCGCAACAACGATCCCGAGGATCACACACAATGTGATACCCCAGATTTTCCCCCAGCTCGGGCCTTTGTTATATCCCGGCTGCATCAGCGGATTGCTGCTATCTCTACGTGGCATCCTACCACCCTCCATGGATTGTTTACGCAAATGAAAACTCACTTATATTACCATAGAACATGCCAGGGAATCAATCCCTGTTTGCAAACCGCCTGAATTCGTCAAGCAATTGCAGGACGTCAAAGCAGTCCTCTTCATCCTCTACCCAGCTCCTGTCCTCAAAGTTAAACAGTTTCCACTTCAGTCCCGGCGTGGAAACATCCTCCCGGGCATAAATCTGGTATGAAATCGTGAAATCGCCATCCTCGGGAACGGCAAACTGGCATAGCGCCGTAATCCTTCTCTCCTCCAGGTTCAGGTAGACAATCTCCACATACCGCCCATCCTGCCCATCCGCGTCAAAGGGTGTATACAGAAACTCCCGCAGATAAGCATCACTCAGGATAAATGCGCCCGGTTCCAGACCCTGCGCGGCAAGGAATACACGTGCCTGCAAGATCATTTCCCCAAGAAACGACTTCTTATCCTCCAATTCCTGCATGCTGAAAGCAAATGACCTTGTGAGCAGATCATTTTTCGGCTGCTTCCTGCTGCTAAAATCATGCGATATTATTTTCGCCATAAGCTCATGTTCCTCATATTCCTCGAAAGCTTTTCATGATATACTGTTTCCTGATCATTTCCTGTGTAACCGAACCTTAACCTGTGGAATCGGAGAAAAAACAAGCAAGATCATAAGTTTTTTTGAACAGATCCTCAGGATCTGTTCAGAAACTGTACATAAGGAGAACAGGCTATCATGAGATTACTGATTCAAAGGGTGCTTGACGCATCCGTGGAAATCGACGGCCGGACAGCCGGCCGGATCGGCAAAGGTTTTCTGGTTCTGATCGGCTGCTGCAACACTGACACGATCCAGACTGCGGACCTGTATCTGAGAAAGATGCTGTCGCTGCGTATTTTCGAGGATGAAAACGGAAAGACAAACCTCTCCCTCAAGGATGTAGGCGGTCAGCTGCTTCTGGTCTCCCAGTTCACCCTATATGCCGACTGCAGGAAGGGAAACCGCCCGGGCTTTACGGATGCGGGGGATCCCGCCCATGCCAGGATGCTCTATGAGTATATCGTAGCACAATGCCGCAAGAGTGTTCCCATCGTCGAAACAGGGGAATTCGGCGCTGACATGAAGGTGCGCCTGACCAATGACGGCCCCTTCACCATTCTCCTCGACGAACACATCCTCCCCGCAAATCGGAAAAGTTGACATCTGCGCCGCCCGAATGTAATATGTCACGGTAGCAACGAAACGTCCCGCGTATCCTGCGTGGATTGGAGGAGGAATCAATTATGGCAGCAAAAAACGAACCTGTTGTAAATGTTGTCCTGCAGTATGATGGAAAGTCTGTCGATGTTGCAGATATCTCCAAGGCGGCAAAAGACAACTGGAAGAAAGATCATAAGGGAGAGGTCAAGGAGCTTCATCTCTATCTCAAATCTGAAGAGAGCAAAGCATATTATGTCATCAACGGCCAGGAAGCCGGCTCTGTCGATATGTAATCATTCTCTCCGCTGCGCATTCATATTGCATGCGCGTTCAGATCGGATACACAAAACGGGACTGCTGATGCAAAAGCAGTCCCGTTTTATCTCTCAGATATGGATCCAGCCAAAAGCATTTGCCACCGAGCTGCAGAATATGACCGCAAGCAGCGGGATCGACAGATATTTCAGCACAAACCGGTACAGCTTCCTTCTGTGGAACCGGGAGCTTTGCATGACCTCTTCCTCTATCTTCTCAATTCTGATCTTCCGAAGCACCAGGAGGCAGATCATCAATGCAGAAACGGGCATCATCAGGGAATTCGTCAGGAAATCGAAGAAATCAAGAATCCCCATCCCCAGGGGTCTGACATTGCCCAGCACATTGAACCCCAGGCAGCTCAGGATTCCAAGCCCTGCCATGATCAGTCCCATGATCACCGTAGACTTTTTCCTGCCCCAGCCAAACTCATCTTCAAAGGTAGCCACGCAGGCTTCCGTCAGGGCGATGGACGAAGTCAGGGCCGCAAAGAAAACGAGCACAAAAAACAGGATGCCGATCACCCGCCCTCCTCCTATGTTATGGAAGATCTGCGGCATCGTTATGAACATCAGCGAAGGGCCGCTGTTCAGCTTGCTGGGATCTCCTCCCGAAAACGAGAACACAGCCGGGATAATCATCAGCCCTGCAAGAACCGCAACCACGGTATCAAAAATTTCCACCTGAACCGTAGAGGATTCCATGTCCGTCTCTCTCTTCATGTAAGAGCCGAATGTGATCAGGATTCCCATCGCTATCGAAAGCGAATAAAACATCTGCCCCAATGCGGCCACGACCGTCATCAAGGAAAACTTGGAAAAATCCGGAATCAGGAAATACCGCACCCCTGCCATTGCGCCAGGAAGCGTCATGGAATAAATCGCGAGCGCCACAGCAAGCACGGCAAGCACGGGCATCACCAGCTTCGATACGCGCTCAATCCCGTTCTGTACGCCAAAAAAAATGATGACCAGGTCTACCACTATGAATACGAGAAACCACAAAACCTGCTGCCCCCCGTTTGCAAGGAATCCCGTAAAGTACGAATCATCCGTCATCACCTGGCTTCCTTCGGTAAGATAAGCAAAGAGGTATTTCAGAACCCAGCCGCCGATCACGGAATAATACGGGACAATCAGCAGCGGTATAATAGCATTGATCCATCCGCCCGCCCGGTTCAGAGCGCCCTTTCCGAAGCTGCAAAAGGCTCCCACCGGGCTCTTCTGCGTCATCCGTCCGATGGCAGACTCGCTCATGATCATGGTATACCCGAAAGTCACCGCCAGGATCACATAAACCAGAAGGAAGATCCCTCCCCCATACTGAGCCGCAAGGTAAGGGAACCTCCAGATATTCCCGAGCCCCACGGAAGCGCCGGCAGCGGACAGGACAAATCCGAGTTTTCCCGAAAAGGAATGTCTCCCGCCTGTTTCATTCATATCGCATTCTCCTTAACATCCGTATTCCTCTGCATGATAGTGTTTTGTCAGAAACATGATTATACCACCACGCTTCCCACACGTCAAAAGAAGAATTCCGGTTTGCATGGGGATCCAAAGAATTTATAACAAGTCCTCCAAGCAATCAGGCAAATGTAAAACCGTGCTTCCCTCTGTGCTTTGTTTCATACAAGGCTTCATCCGCTTCATGCAGCAGCATATCCGCATCCTTATCCGGCAATCCATGCACAATCCCGGCACTGATTGACGTGGCCGGAAGCCCGTCGTCCGTAATCTCAAGTTCCTTATTAATCTGTGTAATCTTTGTTTCCAGAAGGTGGTGCTGCATGGCCGTCGCATGGACAGCCAACACTACGAACTCATCGCCGCCCATCCGGCAGACATAATCATCCGAACGGAAATTATTCTTCAGCGTATCCACTACCTTGATGAGCACCCGGTCGCCGGTCTCATGCCCATAGGTGTCATTGATCGTTTTAAAATTATCAACATCAATCAGAATCATGTATGTCGATGACAAATCCAGACTGGATACCAGCAGGTCATATCCCGCCCGGTTATACGCACCGGTCAGCTCATCATGGGATGCTTTGAAATTCAGATGTTCCAGGCTGTTCTTGTAAACTTCATACATCTTGTTATAGGTACGTGCCAGATACCGGAATTCATTGGCCCCGATCTCCGGAATCGGGCTGTCCTCCTTAATACGCTCCACAGCATTCAGGACAGGATGGATTCCCAGACGCGCGGTCAGCCAGACCATAAAGACAATCCCGATGGCCTGGAGCACTATTACGATCCGGACAAACAGCATCTCATCGCGCAGAGACTCCAATGCTGATGCATCTGTATCATATGCCATCACCTCCAGCTCATCCAGGCTTGCCTTCATATTCTCCCGGATCTGATCCTTCAGGACATAATAATCCTCATTCAGCACCAGCTCCGTGGCACGGCGCATCTTATCCTCGGCGCTCAGCGCCTGATCCTCTTTGGACAATTCCACAGACCGAAGCTCTTCCGGATACTCCGTATATCCCTTTGCTTCAATCACAAGCCGCATCGCATAGTATTCCTGCTTCATCAGCTCCAGGGAACTTTCCATGGCGTTCTGCAGCCTTGCAAAGGCCTGCGTGCTTGCAGCGCCCACCGACATTCTTTCGATCGCTTCCTCCCTGTGATGGGCCTCAAACGCCTCCGAAAAGTACTCCTCAAGAAAACGCCTGTCCCCATGGATCGTAAACCGCTGGACCTTCTCCGTCAGATAATCTGAAGCGTCCATCAGTTCACGGGCAGCCTTCCTCAGCTCGATCTGCTGCTCAGATGCCTGCGTCAGATTCCGGAAGCTGGCAGACATACGGTAAGTAGAAAAAAACATCAGGCCTGAAATCACGACTGCCCCGACAATCAGCCAAAAATGAATTGTCCGCAGCGATATCCCCTTGCCCTTCTCTTCTTTTGCAAACTCTCTTGATGACATAAGATACGCCTCACTCATCCAGGGAAACGAAAACAGGTTCTGTCTCACATATCCGCATAATAAAAATGAGCCTCTTTCGCGATGCTGTTCCGGATGCCTTCCATAAACCGCTTCTTACTATGCCATAGCCAAAAAGCGATCCATGAGCAATTCCTTAGCATACGCTCAGGCGGCTCACTAATATACATTGCCTTAGCAGCATGCAGCCTCAAAACGAAATAGCTCAATAACATGCAGCTGCAAATAAACGAAACGACTCAGCAACTCAACCACCCATCCTCATTTTAATTCATAGCTTGCTGCTTCGCAACAACTGATTTCACATACCCTATGAAAAAAGGATGGATGATTGCAAACCATACCTCTGTCAGCAGGGCGGCAGGGCATCGCTGAACGGAACCGGCATATTATGAAAACAGGCACTCAAGCACATCTGCCGGGGACATGTCCTGAATTCCATCCGGATCCGTGAAGCCATCCTCATCTTCGCCAAATTCCCATGTAAAGCGTCCCGCATTGTCTCCTTCAAAGGTAAAGTATGATTCAGGATCCGCAAGCTTAACCGGATACCGTTCATACCATTCCGGAAAATATTCAGACATATATCGGTCCGCGATCTGATAAGCCTCACAGTCTTCTGACAGCCCGATGGCACTGATCTCCACGCCTCCTCCCGGCTGTCCGGTTCTGCTGTCAGCCGGCGTGCTGTGAAGAATGACGATACTGTTGTCATCACATGTTCCAAGGCTGATCCAGACATGGCCGTTGGTGCTCATGACATCTCCCGGCTTCATCACATAATCATTCTCCTCGGATGGCATCGCAATGTCCTGTGTCCATTCTCCAAATCCCAGGTCGGACAGATCCTTCGCAATGTGGCTCGCAAAGGTCACGTAACCGTCTTCTCCATCCTCCGTCTCCAGCGTGTTATAGATTGCCCATCCCAGATATCCGGAACAGTCCAGGCCTGCGTAGTAATACTCATTGTATCCGCCATACGGATAGTAGCTGGTTGCCGGATCGGAATTGTCCTCGTTCCCATCCTTTGATTTATACGTGAAGTTCTCATCCTGCTCACGGAAAAAACGCACCCAGTCGGAAGAGACGCCGATCGTCTTTGTCTGTATCGAGGAACCGACATCCTGCCAGTCCCAGCCGCCTCCATAGATGTATAATGTCGTTCCGACAGGCTCCATGGCTGTCTTCAGGAAATTGGCAAGTGTCCTGACTCCCGGCGTGCCGCTCACCACGCTTTCATACGCAATCGTCTCAGCCGAAGGAAGTTCCCTGGCCGCAATGATAGTATCTCCCACAACGCTGAGCTCATACGGATACTGTTCTTTCAGCACATTCTGAACCGGATAGGCATACTCGCCCTCTTCGTCGGCTTCCCCCGGATCAATCTGATATGTCTTCTCCTCTCCATCCACAAGGAATCTGTAGCGGAAAGTCTCTTTTGTATCCTTGTTGACTTCCTCGGCGCCATAGTTCTCTACGCCTTCATACAGCGCCTCCCCTACGGTAACAACCGAACTGCTTTCCGTTTCCGTCATGATCTCCTCCAAGGATTCTGTCATCTCTCCTGCATGCGCATATGTGGTGAAACCTGCGGCCGGCAAAACTGCCACAAGCCCCCATGCGATCCTGCTCCATACCCGATTCTTCATTGCCTGAATCTTCATCCTGTAACCTCCTTTTACACTTGCATTTACACTTGTGTGCTCTTGCAAAACTATTACCAGCATAACACAGCTATACTATAGCTATAGCAAAATTGTGTCTTTTTCCATTCGTGCATTCTCCTGATATCAGTCATAGATAAGCGCGGCGGTCTGCATCTCGATACAATCTTTATATTGCGGAATACATTTTAGCCGAAAAACATTTTAGCCGAAAACAATGAAGATTCCAAGCACTTTGTTCCCGGCAGCATGTTCAGAAAGCCTTGATCTGAAAGCATATATGAAGAGCCCATACCGCCCGACTATTTAACCGAACCCTGGCCTGTGGAATCAGAGAAAAAGGCAAGCAAGGCCATAAGTTATTTGAACAGATCCTAAACAGGTTTCTCGCCGGCTTCCTTGACTGACAATAAAGGAACGATATAATAAATACGGTATCTTTGTATTCGCTGTGCTGACTGTAGATTGTAAGTGAAACAATAATAAAGGATGTGTGAGACAAATGCATAAGACTGACCATAATAATGCGCAAAAGCTGCAGCTTGGAAAGGTGGCAACCGTACAGATCGTAACCATGCTGATTGCGGTGGTTTCCTTGCTGATCGATGGCATCATGACCAGTGTTTTCCTGGGGGATGAATGCACTGCTGCTTACGGATTGACAAATCCTGTCAGTATGCTGCTTGTCGCACTGGGCGGGCTTCTGGCTTCGGGTGTGCAGATTCTTGGAGGCAGGTATGCGGGAAAGAACGATATGGATGGACTGAACCGGGTGCTGACGACATCCGTTACAACCGGATGTGCGGGAGGACTGGTTATCTCTGTTCTGATCTCCTTGTTCATCCGGCCGCTGTGTGTGGGATTGGGTGCTCCCGCCGATCCGCTGCAAGGTCTGACGGCACAGTATCTCAGGGGAATCGTGTTTTGTCTGCCCGCGCTGGTGATTGGCCAGATTATTCCCGGATTTTTGCAGTTGAGAAACTGCCAGCGTCAGATTATCATTGCCGCATTTTCCCAGATTGCGGCGGATGTCTTGCTGGATTATCTCAATGTCACTGTATTTCACGGCGGGCTTTGGGGAATGGCGATGGCAACGGTGATTAGCTGCTATCTGTATGTTGCACTGCTGCTGATTCCCTGTTTCACACACGCGGGGTATCGGTTTTCCTTCCGCGTCTTTTCCTTTTCCGAATTAAAAAAGATCTGCGGGTACGGATTGCTGTATCTGGTCTATAAATCCTGTGTCGCCCTCATGACCCTTTTTCTGAACAGAGTTCTTTCGGCCCGCGGAGGAGTGACATTTGTAGCGGCTAATTCCATCATCTTTTCCGTGGAGCTTTTTATAGGGGCCTTCCCTTCCGGTTTTGGCAGCACGACATCCATGCTGATCGGAATGGAGATGGCGCAGGATGGACACACTGCCGCGGCCAGGCTGTGCCGGAGGATCGTCCGGATGTCTGTGATCGTGAACCTCATACAGATCGTTGTAGTTTTGCTGTTGGCAAATCAGATCGTGGGAATGTTCTCTCCCCTGTCGGAATCAGTGGCAGCTATGGCTGCATGGGGGCTCAGGCTTTATGCATTGTCCGTCCTGCCCAATACTGTGAATTATATCGTGCGCAACTATGAGCAAAATATGAATCATCCAGGCGCTGCTTATTTCATTTGTCTGATGAACCATCTCGCGCTGCCCGCAGCAGTAGGATTTGTGCTTATGGCTTTCGCGCAGCTCCGTTACATATGGCTGTGCTTTGTGATCGGGCAGGGTGCATGCATCTTGATTACGTGGTATATCATGCGCAGAGATACAGGAGTTAATCGCCAGATAGATCGCAACTGAAAGTAAGCTATAGACACAGAAAAACATGCGTCAATAGAGAAAAGAGGAGGCTGTTTCATAATGATCGCACAGGACAGGGGAAATCTATTTCAAAAAGAATTGTCGGAGTTCACTTTCGAGGACTTTTCCGAGGGACTCAGGCATTCTTTCCGGGAGCATGAGAAACAGATCGCGGTCAGCTGCCTGATGAAGAATCACGCCATCTGGAAAATCTCATTTGGCATCCTGCTTCGTTACATCGAGGATTTTCAGCAAATGAAGCTGCTGCTGGGGCTCAAGGATGGGGATCGGGTACTGATCCTTTCTGATTTTACAGTGGATGCATTGGTCACCTTTCTTGTCGTTTCCGCCAATCATCTCACTGCGGTCATGGCAGATGCGGCCATTCCGGATGAAGAGCTGCTGCCGCTGATCGATTACTGTCAGGTGAGCGCAGTCTTTACTGATTTTAAAAACTCGGAAAAGATGGTGAAAACGCAGTCTGCGCCGATTCTTCTGACCTATGGCCTGCGATCCTGCGGGCGCATTCTTTCCCGTGGAAATGACGCTGCGGACCGTGGAGAGCCGACGCCGGACACCATGGCGATCATGTTCTCATCAGGAACAACGGCACGGCGCAAATGCGTGGAGATCTCTTATGCATCCATCCTGATCACACATCAGAAAATCAAAGGAAAGGGAGTTCTGTACTCCCCTTCCGACCGTCCCATGCTGGAGGTGTTCCCCATGAGCCACGTTTCGGGGTTATTTTCTGCATATACCCTTCTCTACGAGGGAATGAGCATTGCGACGGTGGAGAATCTTTCCAGTGATACCATTCTTGAAGGATTCAAAGTATTTAAGCCGATCGCCTTTGGCATGGTCCCCCGGGTACATGATATGTTCGTCAGCAAATTAGAGGAGGGGCTGAAGTCAAAGCATCTCTTTGACGCATATTCGTTTCTGTCAGACCGGGCGGAGCGCTCGATCCGGAAAACGGGGAGCCTGGCGACGGCCAGGAGGATCATGACTCCGTTCCGAAGCCTCTTGTATAACAGCAATTTCCACTGCCTGTTCTCCGGCGGCGCTTCCGCCACGCCCCGTACCGCGCAGGTGATTCAGAACATGGGCATTGAATATCTTG